>NZ_JAKRMO010000060.1:0-26402 GCF_022346485.1 Brachybacterium sp. ACRRE
GCGGGGCGGGGCGGGGAGGGGCGGGCAACGGTGACGCGGGATCGGTCCCGGACCCGCCCGACACTAAGCAGGGGTGATGGCTGACCAAAGGTTTGTGACGGCCTGCGACGCCGGACGTCTCCTGCGTGCCCGGCGCGGGCGGGCGACGGCATCCGCCGTCATGCGCCGTCACACGGGATGCGCCCGCGCGACCCGCCGGCGGAGAGTGCAGGGCGTCGAGCCCCACCCGCACCCGCTGATCACCCAGGACGGTCCATGTCGCCCAAACCGCTCATCCTCAACCTGTTCGAGATGAACTGCGTCGGCCACATCACGCACGGGCTGTGGCGCCTGCCTGGGAACAACCGCCACCGGTACACCGACCTGGACTACTGGACGGAGCTCGCGCGGATCGCCGAGGACGGCGGGTTCACCGCGATCTTCCTGGCCGACGTCCAGGGCGCCTACGACGTCTACGGCGGCTCGGCCGAGACCGCGCTGCGCGAGGGGCTGCAGATCCCCAGCAACGATCCGATGCTCGTGGTCCCGGCGATGGCCGCGGTCACCGAGCGCCTGGGCTTCGGCATCACGTTCTCCACGAGCTACGAGCCGCCCTTCGCCTTCGCGCGCCGCATGTCGACGCTCGACCACCTCACCGGCGGCCGCGTGGGCTGGAACATCGTCACCTCCTACCTGCCCAACGCCGCCCGCAACTTCGGCCTCTCCGAGGAGATCGAGCACGATCACCGCTACGAGATCGCCGACGAGTACCTCGAGGTGCTCTACAAGCTGTGGGAGGGCTCCTGGGACGACGGGGCCGTGGTGCGCGACGCCGAGGGCGCGGTGTACACGGACCCCGCGAAGGTGCACCGGATCGACCACGAGGGCGCGAACTTCCGCGTCGCCGGTCCGCACCTGGCCGAGCCGTCCCCGCAGCGCACACCCACACTGATCCTCGCGACGGCGTCTCCTGCGGGCGCGAAGCGCGCGGGCGAGCACGCCGAGATCGTCTTCACCCACGGCCCGCTTCTCGAGCGCACGGTCCCCGCCGTGCGCGAGGCCGCCGTGGCCGCCGGGCGCGACGCCTCCGACCCGAAGTTCGTGGTCCAGGCGGCCGTGATCACCGCGCCCACGCAGCAGGAGGTCGACGAGAAGCTCGCCCGCTACAAGGCGCACCGCTCGACCGAGGGCATGCTCGTCCACCAGTCCGTGCCGATCCGTGCGCTCGACCACCCGCGCGAGCGCACCATCGCCGAGGCCCTCGAGATCGAGGGCCTCCCCGCCGACACCCCCGTCGGCCGCAAGGGGGCGCACGAGACCGTCGGCGACCTGCTCGACGCGGTCGACGAGGCCTGGCAGGACCGCTTCTTCGTGGCCGGGACGCCCGAGGTCGTGGCCGACGCGATCGAGCACTGGCTCGACGTCGAGGGCATCGACGGCATCAACCTGCGCCAGTACCACTCCTTCGACACGGTGCGGGACTTCGCCGAGCTGGTCTCGCCGATCCTGCGCGAGCGCGGGCGGCTGCCGCAGCGGGAGGGCACCCTGCGCGGGCGGCTCTCGGGCGCGGACCGGCTGCCGGACTCGCATCCAGCGGCCCGGTTCCGCGGCGCCTTCGAGGGCGTCGGGGTCTGAGGTCCGGTACGACGGGGCCGGGCGCCGGAGGGCGGGGCGGTCGACGAACGGCGGGGCGGTCGACGAACGGCGGAGCGGTCGGCGGGCCTAGACTCGACCGGGTGACGCAGACCCCGGCCCCGCTCACCCAGGACCCTCTCGCCTCCCTCGTCGCCGCGCTCGGCGGGCGGGGCTGAGAGCGCGATGAGTCCGTCCTCGATCGAGCAGGGCGACCCCGCATCCGGTCGGTCAGGGGCTCGTGGCCCCCGTGCACGCCGATACGACCCGGACCGCCGCGACCGCATCATCGACGCGTGCCTGGACGTGATCGCCGAACACGGGCTGGCGGGCACCTCGCACCGTCGCGTCGCCGCTGCGGCCGATGTCCCCCTCGGCTCGATGACCTACCACTTCAGCGGCATGGACGAACTGCTCCGCGAGGCCTTCACGCGCTTCGCCGACTCCGTCGCCCGGAAGGCCGAGCGGCGCATGGCCGCGGCCGAGGACCTCGACGACGCGCTCGCCGAGTTCAGCCGGAACATCGACGAGGACGTCCTGGCCACGCAGCGCGACCTGATCCTCACCCTCGAGCTCTACACGCTCGCCGCACGCAGGCCCGAGTTTCGCGACATCACCACCACCTGGATGACGCGCACCCGCGCGACCCTCGAGCCCTTCGTCGACCCGCGCACCGGGCAGATCCTCGACGCCATGAACGAGGGGCTCACGATCCACCGCGCCCTGCACGCGGACCCCGCGAGCGAAGGCCTCGCGGCCGACGCCCTCGCCCGTATCGCGCGCGGGGCCGACGAGCACTGAGACCGGCTCGGGTTCCTCGATCAGACTCGTCGGCCCTGCAGCGCTCCCGCCGCGACGATGACGGCGAGCCCCGCGACCGGCACCACCAGCAGGCCGACCCGCAGCGACGCGGCGTCGGCGATCAGCCCCACCACCGGCGGCGAGGCGAGGAAGCCGAGGCGCATCAGCCAGGAGACCACGGTCAGCCCGGTGCCGTGGCGCAGTCCGGGCAGCTCGTCGGCGTGCCCCATGGCGGCCGGGACCAGCGTCGCGCAGCCCAGGCCTGCCGCGGCGAAGCCGAGGATGACGGCGGGGACCGTGGCGATCGCGAGGGCTGCCCCCATGCCGATGGCGATGAGGAGTCCGCCCGCGCGGGCGACGGTCCGCTGGCCGAAGCGGTCGACCAGGCGGTCGCCGACGAGGCGACCGACGAACTGCGCCCCGACCAGCGCGATGTACCCGTAGGCGGCGACCGCCGCGCTCGCGCCCAGGTCCCGGCCCAGGAACAGTGCGGCCCACGAGTTGCCCGAGTCCTCGACGACGGTCCCGCCGATCGCGAGCACGACCAGCGCCGCGAGCAGCAGCAGGGTGCGGGTGGAGATGCGGGCGGCGGCCGACGGGCCCGCGCCGGACGGGGCCGTGCCGGGCGCCGCGTGCTCGGTCCCCGCCTCCGGGATGGAGTCCGGCGCGGAGTCCGGCGCCTGCGCGTCCTGCGCGCCCTCGTCCTTCCCGGGCAGGCAGAAGCGGAGTGCGACCAGCGAGATCACGGCGAAGAGCACCGCCGAGACCGTCAGGTGGATCCCGAGCGGCACGCGGAGGGCGATCGCGGCGGCAGCCATCGAGCCGCCCAGCACCGCTCCGATCGACCACACCGCATGGAACGAGTTGAGGATCGAGCGGCGGTAGGCGCGCTGCACGCGCAGCCCGTGAGCGTTCTGGGCGACGTCGGTGATCGCGTCGCACGCGCCCGCGAGTCCCAGCGCGAGCGCGAACATCGCGGCGGAGGGTGCGGCGGAGACCATCAGCAGCGCGAGCGCCGTCAGCACCGTGCCGATGGTCGCCGCGCGGGCGGATCCGAGGTGCCTGATCGCGGGCGCCGCCGCGAGCCCGGCGAGGATCGCTCCGGTGGGGAAGGCGGCGATGGCCAGGCCGTACGTGGAGTTCGCGAGCCCCAGGGACTGCTTGATCTCGGGGTAACGGGGGAGCACGTTGGCGAGCAGGGCGCCGTTGGTGAGGAACAGCGCTGCCACCGCCCAGCGGGCGCGGCGGAGTCGGGCCGGGGGCGCCGCGGCCCGGGCCGGTCGAAGAGCGGTCATGTGTACGACTGTACGCTCCGCGGGAACGCGCGCGCGAGGGTCCCGCGAGGGGTCGCGAGAACGCGCGCGAGGAGAAGGCGTGGAGAGGGCGACGCCGCGACCGTCGGCCGGCCCCGCGACGCCCGTCGACCCCTCGTCCCGTCCCGCAGGACGATCGTCCCGTGACGTGAGACGCCATGACTCGTAGTGTGTCCCCCAGCGCCCCACCTGTTGATGGCCCGGGCACACCTGTGTGCCCTCACCTGCCCCGAGCGAAAGGACCGCGATGCTCGATTCGACCCTGCAGGAGACCTACGACGCCGTGCTGCGTCGCAACCCGGGAGAGCCGGAGTTCCACCAGGCCGTGCGCGAGGTGTTCTCGTCGCTGGAGGTCATCCAGGACCGCCACCCCGAGTACACGGACCAGGGCATCATCACCCGCCTGTGCGAGCCGGAGCGCCAGATCATCTTCCGTGTCCCGTGGGTCGATGACCAGGGCACCGTCCAGGTCAACCGTGGGTTCCGCGTCGAGTACAACTCGGCGCTGGGCCCGTACAAGGGCGGACTGCGCTTCCACCCCTCGGTCAACGTGGGCATCGTGAAGTTCCTCGGCTTCGAGCAGATCTTCAAGAACTCCCTGACCGGTCTGCCCATCGGCGGCGGCAAGGGCGGCTCCGACTTCGACCCGCACGGCCGCTCCGACGGCGAGGTCATGCGCTTCTGCCAGTCCTTCATGACCGAGCTGCACCGCCACATCGGCGAGTACACCGACGTCCCCGCGGGTGACATCGGCGTGGGCGCCCGCGAGATCGGCTACCTGTTCGGCCAGTACAAGCGCCTGACCAACAAGTACGAGGCCGGCACCCTGACCGGCAAGGGCCTGGACTGGGGCGGATCGCTCGTGCGCAAGGAGGCCACCGGCTACGGCGCGGCCATCTTCGCCGACGAGATGCTCAAGGCCCGCGGCGAGTCCTTCGACGGCCGCAAGGTCGCGATCTCCGGCTCCGGCAACGTCGCGATCTACGCGGCGGAGAAGACCGCCCAGCTGGGCGGCATCGCCGTGACCGCCTCGGACTCCTCCGGCTACGTCGTGGACGAGGACGGCCTGGACCTCGAGCTGCTCAAGCAGATCAAGGAGGTCGAGCGCGGCCGCATCGCCGAGTACGCCGATCGCCGCGGCGGCCGCTCCCGCTTCGTCGAGGGCGGCAGCGTGTGGGACGTCCCCGTGGACATCGCCCTGCCGAGCGCGACCCAGAACGAGCTCGACGCCGACGCCGCCCGCACCCTCGTCAAGAACGGGGTCAAGGCGGTCTCCGAGGGCGCGAACATGCCCTGCACGCCCGACGCCGTCGAGGTGTTCCGCGAGGCGGGCATCGCCTACGGCCCGGGCAAGGCCGCGAACGCCGGCGGCGTCGCGACAAGCGCCCTGGAGATGCAGCAGAACGCCTCGCGCGACGCCTGGTCCTTCGACTACACCGAGGGCCGTCTCACCGACATCATGGTCGGCATCCACCGCACCTGCCTCGAGACGGCCGAGGAGTACGGCCGCCCCGGCGACTACGTGGTGGGCGCGAACGTCGCCGGCTTCCGCAAGGTCGCCGACGCGATGATCGCCTTCGGCGTCATCTGATCCGCAGCGCGGCCGTCCCCGCGGGGCCGGCCGGTGAGAAGCACGAAACGGTTGCCAAGATCGATCTTGGCAACCGTTTCGCACTTCTCACGCTGTCGCGGGGTGGATGCGGGGTGGAGGGGGCTCGCTCGAGCCGCGTCGAGCGTGGTCAGTCGGCGCTGAGGCGCGCGCGGAGGGTGTTGCGCAGGATGGGCAGCGCCGTGGAGTACTGGTCGTCGGCCGCGCGGCGCTCGGTCACGCGTCCCGCGACGTGCAGCAGCATCGCGGTCTTCTCGAAGACCTCCCACGCGTCCCGGCGCACCCGCAGTCCCGTGGGGTCGAGCGGTTCGACGGGGAGGCCCGCGTGGCCGGCAGCGGGGCCAGTGGCGGGGCCGACGGCGGTGGCCGGCGTCGCGGGCTGCTGCCCCTCGAAGCGCGGATGCTCGCCGCCCTCGCGCGCGAGCTGCTCCCTCGCGGCGACATACGCGCTGATGAGCGCGTCGATCGCCTCCTCGTCGAGCGGCAGGTACCAGGGGCCGCCGTGCACCGCGCCGCCGATGATCGCGAGGTCCCGGGCCGGATCGTCGCCCATGGCCCACTCGAAGTCGATGTAGCGGGGGAGCGGCGCCGCCGGGCCCGACCGGGAGTCGGACGATGCCTCCGGACGCGTCGGATCGTCGAGAGCCTCCGCCGAGCCGTCGGCTCCGGGACGCGCCGCATCCCACACGATGTTCGTCGCGCACAGGTCGCCGTGGCTGAGCACGAAGCCCTCGAGGCCGTCGAAGGCGGCATCTGTCTTGCGCAGTCGGCGGGCGGCGGCGCGCAGGATCCCCGGGCCGCCGATCGCCGCGAGGACGTCCGCCCCTACGGACTGGGTGTCGGACTCGAAGAGGTCCGGCAGCGAGAGCCGCCCCGTCTCCATGCGCGCCCACGGATCCTCGCCGAGCGAGACGGGGCCGCGCCCGGGCGTCGCCGTGCGGTGCAGCTGGGCGAGGCGCCGCGCATGGGCGAGGAGATGCGACCGCGTCCACTGCGAGGGGGCGAGGATCCGTCCGGGAACGGGTGTCGTGACCAGGTAGGGGGCCCCGAGCGGGCTCTCCTCGGCGCTCTCGTGGAGGGCGACGGGCTCGGGTCCGACGTCGGGCGGAAGCCGCGTGAGCGCGGCGAGCTCGTCGGCCAGAGGGTGGGCGGGCTCGTGCCAGGGGATCCGCACCAGCAGTTCCGTGCCGTTCGCGGCGCACAGGTGCCAGGCCGCGAACGTCTCGCCCGTGCCCAGCAGCTCGACCTGCGCGGCGCCGCCCAGCCCGGCGAGGCGGGAGTGCTTGGGCTGGCCGGGCAGGCGCCGGGTGTGGCTCGCGTCGCGCAGCGGCAGCAGCAGGGTCTCGTCCTGCCAGGCTCGACGGATGCGCTCGCCCATCGGCGCGGAGGCGGCCGGCGGCGGGAGGGCGTCGGAGGACGTGCTGGTCATCGTGCTCTCCTCACCGGTGCGGCCCCGTGCTCCAGGGGCTCTTGAGTCTAGTCCGCGTGGGCCCGGAGTCGGCCTGGGGATGTCGCTGCGAGGCCCGCGTGAGCGTCACTCTCCGCCATGTAGTACGGTTTCCGTAATATCTCGCGACCGGGGAGGCCACCATGGACGTGACAGTGCTCGGAGCCGCCGGACCCACCGGCCTGTGGGTCGTGCGCGAGGCCCTGCGCGGGGGCCACGAGGTGCGGGCCGTCAGCCGGCGCGACGAGCCGCTGCCGCTGCCACCGCACGACCGACTCACCCAGGTGCGCGCCGATGCGCTCTCCGGCGAGGGAATCGAGGAGGCGGTGACCGGGGCCGATGCCGTGCTCTCCTCGCTCGGCGTCGCCTATACCCGCCACGAGGTCACGATCTTCTCGCGGGGCACCCGCACCCTCGTCGACGCCCTGCGCGCGACGGGCCGGGGGCGCCGGCTCGTGGCGGTCAGCTCCGGCCTGACCTACCCGCCGCCGCCCCTGCACCCGATCGCCGACCGCACGATCCTGCCGCTGCTGCGCCACGTCATCGGCCGGACCCTCTACGCCGACATGCGCCGCATGGAGGAGCTGCTGCGCGAGAGCCCCGACATCGCCTGGACCGTCATGAGGCCCGGGCGGCTCGTGGATGCCGACGCCGTCTCCGACTACCGGGTCGACATCGGTGCGCCCAGCCGCGGGACGACCACCCGCCCCGACCTCGCCGCGGCGATGGTCGCCGAGCTCGGCGACGACGCCCACGTGCATCAGGCCGTGGCGCCGACGAGCGATCGGCCGCGACGATGACGCCCCGCGGGGTGACCGACGGCGCGGGCCCCGGCCCGGAGCGCTCGACCCGCGAGCCGGCAGCCCCGCGGCGCTCGAACCCGAAGCCGGGATCGGCCGACGACCTGCGGGACGCGATCCGCGTGCTGCGCATCGAGCTGGGCATCCTCAACGACAAGGTCGCCGCGCGCGCCGGACTGAACCCGCGTGACCTGGACCTGCTGGACGTGATCGACCGCGAGGGCCCCTGCACCCCCGGTCACCTGGTCGAGCGCACCGGCGTGCGCCGCGCGACCCTCACCGGGATCCTCGCCCGCCTCGAGGCCGCCGGCTGGATCCTGCGCGAGCGGGACGCGGCCGACGGGCGCTCCGCGCGCGTGGGCTCGAGCGCGCGGTTCGACGAGCTCCGGGAGCTCTACCGGGAGGCGGATGCGCAGGTCGAGCGCGTGGTCGACGGGCTCGACCCCGCGCTGCGCCGGGCACTGCCGGAGGTGCTCCGGGCGCTCGCGGGCGGGGACTGATCTGGACGGGCTGGACGCTCAGCTCACGCACTCGCCGCATGCCGTCGGAAGGCCTCGAGATGGTCCCCGGGCTCGAGGTAGTACATGTGCCCCGCGCCCGGCAGGAGATGGAGTTCCGAGCCGGGTATCGCCGCGGCGAGCAGGTGGCCGTTCTGCACCGGGGTGATCCGATCGGCCACCCCGTGCAGCAGCAGGGTGGGGGCGGTGATCTCGTGCAGGTGGTCCCAGGCGTCGTGCGCCGTGCTCGCGGCCAGATGGTGCTCGAGGGCCGAGCGCGAAGTCTCCCGGGTCCCCGTCGCGTCGGCCGCGTCCTGGTCGGGCACCCCGCCGTCGCCGAAGACCAGCGCGGTCAGCATGCGTGGGTCTCCCGAGGACATCGCCCGGGTGGCCTCGGCCGGACGCGGGACACCGAGCCGGTCCCCGCCCGTGCTCGCCCCCAGGGTGAGGGTCGAGACGAGGTCGGGCCTGTCGATCGCGAGCCACTGGGCCGTGCGCGAGCCCATCGAATGCCCGTAGACGTGGGCGGGGCGGTCCACGAGGGAGGCGAGCACGTGGGCGGCGTCCTCCGCGATGACACGCGTGATCATCCCCGGGAAGGTCGCGTCGTCGCTGCGGCCGGTGCCGCGATGGTCGACCGCTATCACCGTGAAGTGCTCGGCGAGGTGGCCGAGGAAGGTGCCGAAGGCGGTGTGGTCCGAGGCGAGACCGGGTACAAGCAGCAGCGGCGGGCCGGCCCCCTCCACCTCGGCGCTCAGGTGCGCTCCGTCGGGGAGTCGGGTGACATGGTGCATGGCCGTCTGTCCTCTCGTGCTGACCGTGCTGACCGTGCTGGTCAGGCGCTCTCGAGCGCTCGCTGCAGTGTCTCGGCGCCGACCGGCCGGGTGCCCTCGGGTCGCTCGCCCGGGCGGCTCGCGAGGAGCGCCTCGGGGTCGGCTGCGTAGGGCAGCGTGTACGCCGGGCGACCGCGCTCGAAGCGCCAGCCTTCCCGGAGCGGCCCCGCGTCGAGGGCGTCAAAGCCGAGCGCGTCGAACAGGCGGATGACGGCGGCCTTCGCCTCGGCGTCGTCGCCCGCGAGCGGCAGTGTCGAGCGGTCCGGGGCACCGCTCGGACGCGCGAGGTCCAGCAGGTGGGTGTGCACGATGTTGTTGAGTCCCTTGACCACGCGGGCGTCCGGGAAGTGCGCGGCGGTGAGCTCGGAGGTGGTGGCGCCGGCATCGAGCGCGGGGATCGCCCCGTCGCGCTCGGGGTAGAAGTTCATCGTGTCGACCACGATGCGGCCCGCGAGCAGATGGGGATCGAACGAGGGCAGCGCGTGCAGCGGCACGGTGAGCACGACGATGTCGCTCGCGGCGGCCTGTGCCGTGGTGCCGGCGCTGACGTGCAGGCCGATGCTCGCGGCGAGATCGACGAGGCTCCCGGGCCCGCGGCTGTTGCTCAGCACCACCTCGACCCCGGTGCCCCGCGCCAGGCGTGCGACGGTCGAACCGATGTTCCCTGCGCCGATCATGCCGAGGGGGGTCGGGAGATGCCGGTCGCTGCGCGTGATCATGGTCCGACCGTAGACGGAGGTTCGATGGGCGTCAAACATTCGAGCTCGGCCGCGCCCGCTCAGCTCAGCCCGGCCCGGCAGGAGTCATCGATCTTCGTCATGCGTCCTCACACCCCGCCTGTGCGTCCGTAGCGCGCACCGGCCGCACGCAGCGCATCGAGCACCGCGAGGTCCTCGGCGCCGAGGCGCACGTCGAGGGCCCCGAGGTTCTCGTCGATCCGAAGGGGCCTGCTGGTGCCGGGGATCGGCACCACGTCCTCGCCGCGCGCGAGCACCCAGGCGATCGCGATCTGCGCAGGCGTCGCGTCGTGGGCCTCGGCAATCTCCCGGATCCGCTCGACGAGCCCGGCGTTGTGCTCCCGGTTCTTCGGCGACCAGCGCGGCAGGACGCGCCGGAAGTCCAGCAGTCCGGGCCGCATCGCGGCGGCGTCCCCGGAGAGCATGCCGCGGCTGATGGGGGAGTAGGGCACCACCGTCACGCCCAGCTCGCGGGCGACCGGCAGGGCATCGGCCTCGATGTCCCGCGTGAGGATCGACCACTCGGTCTCGAGAGCCGCGATCGGATGGGTCGCATGCGCTCGGCGCAGATCGGCGGCGCTCGCCTCGCTGAGCCCGATCTCGCGGACCAGACCGCGCTCCACGAGCTGCGCCATCGCCCCCACCGACTCCTCGATCGGGACCTTCGGGTCCACGCGGTGCAGGTAGTAGAGGTCGATGTGGTCGGTGCCGAGGTTCTTCAGGGAGCGCTCGGCACGTGCGCGGATGTGCTCGGGCCGGCCACTGAGGCCGCGCGGCAGACCTATGCCCGGCACCGTGAGGATCCCGGCCTTGGTGGCGAGCACGGCGTCCTCGCGGCGCCTCGCGATCGCGCGGCCGACGAGTTTCTCGTTGCGGCCGTTCGCATACATGTCGGCCGTGTCCAGCAGGGAGACCCCGCGATCCAGCGCATGGCGGATCGTGGCGACGCCCTGCTCCGGGTCGCGCCGACCGTAGGCCATGGTCATCCCCATGCAGCCCAGGCCGATACGCGGCACCGTGAGCGCGCCGATGCGGGTGGTGGGCAGGGGACTGCTCTCGGTGCCGCCGCTCGCGCGGCGGTCGGGTGTGGTGTCCTCGGGCAGGGTGGTCATCTCTCGTCTCCGATCAGGTGGTCGGTCTTGTGCTCGGCGACCGCGAGCGCGATCTGCAGTCGGGCGATCTGGAGCCGCACCTGCGCGGCGTGATGCTCCAGCAGGTCCCGGGCGGCAGTGCGTGGTGCCTCGTCGAGCCCTCGCGCAGTGGCGCCGCACGGGTCGTCGGGAGCGTCGGACAGCAGCTCCCGCAGCCGCGCGATGTCCTTGACCGCCATGCCCGAGAGCCGCATCCCGTGCACGAACAGCAGGTCGCCCAGGGCGGCGCGGTCGAAGACCCGGTGGCCGTTCTCGCGACGGCTCACACGTAGGAGGCCGGCGTCCTCGTAGTAGCGGATGGTGGTGGGCAGGATCCCGAACATCGCGGCGGCCTCGCCGATCGCGAGATCGCCCGAGGCCGGGAGCTCGAGCGCGTACTGCTCGACCTCCTGGCTGGTGGGCGGCGGGCGCCGGCCGGCCGCGATGTCCTCGGCCATGCGCTCGATCAGTGCGTCGTGCTCGTCCATGTCGGCAGGCTAGGAGCTCCAGTCCGCTGGAGGTCAAGGGGGCGTTCGGGACAGTCGTCCGGGCGGGCTCGGAGCCGGCCGATGCGCGAGAGGTACGATCGTCGACGAACCATCCAGGAGGTCTCATGTCCCAGGAGAACGACAGCCCCGCGACCGCGCAGATGCAGTTGGCCGATGTGCTCGCCGCCCTGGCCGACGAGCATCGCCGCCACGTGGTCCGGGAGCTGGTGCGCAGCGAGGATGGCGCGGAGCGCACGTGCACCAGTTTCGGTCTGCCGGTCTCGAAGTCCACGCGGTCGCACCACTTCAAGGTGCTGCGCGAGGCGGGGATCGTCCGCCAGGTCGACCACGGGAACATGAGCGGCGTGACGCTGCGCCGCGACGACGTGGAGAGCCGCTTCCCAGGACTGCTCGGGCTGGTGGCGGCGGAGGGCGACTGAGGGCTCCGTCGATCCGCGCGCCAAGGCGCGCATGGTCTGGGCACCCCGAGGTTCGATTGACATAGAACCTTGCGCCATGCTCAGCTAGGTTCGCATATCATCGAACCTAGGAGCGTCATGAGTGACCCCTCGAGCCGCCTGCGGAGCGGTCCCGGCCCCCTCGCCCTGCCCGTGATCCTGCTCGCCCAGCTGGTCATCCCGATGTCGATCGCAGGCACGGCCGTCGCCCTGCCCGCCATCAGCGACGAGCTCGGAGCGGTCCCCTGGCAGCTGCAAGGGGTGGTCAACGGCTTCAACCTCGTCTTCGCCCTCATGACCCTGTTCTGGGGCGCGCTCGCCGACCGTGTCGGGCACGACAGGACCTTCCGCGCTGGCATCGCCATCGCCCTGCTGGGGGCCCTCGGCAGCCTGCTCGCCCCGAGTCTTCTGCTGCTCGACGCGGCCCGCGTGGTCGCGGGCATCGGCGCGGCGGCCGTGCTCACCGGCGCCTCGGCGATCCTCTCCGGCGGCTGGAGCGGAGCTGCCCGCGCACGCGCCTTCGCCCTGTTCGGCACCGCCAACGGTCTGGGGCTCGCGCTCGGCCCCAGCGTCTCCGGAGCGCTCGTGGAGCTGCTGGGGTGGCGCGGGGTCTTCGGCGCCCAGGCGCTCATGCTCGTGCTCGCGCTGCTCGGGTCGGGGAAGGTGCCGCGCGTGCGCGCCGAGCGCCCGACAGCTGACGGCCGTCGGCCGCCGATCCTCGATCTCTCCCTGCTCGCGCGTCCCGGATTCACCGCGATGCTGCTGGTCCCGGTAGCGGGCGCCGTGGGCTTCGTGACCCTGCTGACCTATCTGCCGAACGCCCTCGGCGCCGTGCGCGGGCTGCCCGCGGGCGCGGCCGGGGCGATGATGCTGCTGGCCACGGCGCCGGTGGTGCTCTCGCCGCTCGGCGTCGGGGCGCTCCTCGCCCGCACGCGCCTGCGCAGCACCGCGGTGCTGCTCGCATCCTTCGCCTGTCTCGTACTGGGCGCCCTGGGTCTGCTGCTGCTCGCTCCCGGAGCACCGCTGGCCCTGGTCATCGCACCGATGGTCCTCATCGGGCTCGGGTTCGGATTACCCCTGGGGCTCGTCGACGCGGAGGCGCTCGCCCAGGTGCCCGAGTCCTCGAGCGGCAGCGCCGCGGGGCTGCTGAACTTCGTGCGGATCGGCGCCGAGGCCGTCGCGGTCGCCGCCTACTCGGCCGTGCTTGCCGCGCTGATCTCCGGGCAGCTCCCCTCCGACGCGGCCCGTGCCGACCGCGTCGCGGCCGGCCATCCCGGCGCGCCCTCGGTCTACGCGGCGGCCCTCCACCAGGTGCTCGTGGGCATCGCGGTGATCGTGGTGGCGACCGCGATCGCCTTCGCCGTGCTGCGCACCCGGGCCGCCCGCACGGGCGGGGCGACTGCTGACGGGGCGACCACGGGCGGGCCGACGTCGGAGCCGACCCCCGCGGCCGGCGAGCGCTGACGCCTCACAGCCCCGGGACCCCGTCGTTCACGCTCGTCACTTCCGTGCGACGGTCGTCGCGAGGATCGCGGCGACCGTGAGCGCGGCGCCCACCGCGACCGCGCCGCCGGGATCGCCCACCGCGCCGAACCCGACGCTGCCCAGCGCGGTCGCCGCCGCCACCCCGAGGGTGATCGCCGAGGTGTGCACGGTGTTGACCAGCACGTCCGGCGGGGCGATCGCGGTGACGCGCGTGACCAGCAGAGGGTTCAGCGCCATGCCGCTGGCTCCCAGGCCCAGAGTCGCCACGGCGACCGCCGCCGGGGCGGCGGGCATCGCCAGGATCGCGGCGAGCGCGGCCAGCTGCAGGCCCAGCCCCGCCAGCAGCCATCGGCGGGCCCGTCGGTCGTCGGCCACGCGCCCACCTGCCAGGTTCACCACGAGCGCTGCGGCGCCGAATCCCAGCATCATCGCTGTCGCGCCGCCGCCCGTGATGCCGGCTCGCGCGAGGATCGGCTCGAGGAAGGCGAAGGCCGCGAACGCGCCGCCGATGCTCAGGAAGCTGCTGAGGTAACGCAGCCACAGGGCGCGGCTGCGCAGCGGGGCCAGGGGCGATCCCCGATCCTCCGTGAGCGGCGCGTCGTCCTCGTCGGCACCGGGGGCCGGGAGAGCGGGCACGGTGGCCAGGACCGCGACGGCGGTCGCGACCGCTGCGCCCGCGAGCACGAGGAACGAGATGCGCCAGGTCGCGATCTCGGCGAGCGCATGGCTGAGCGGCAGGCCCAGCAGAGTGCCCAGCATGAGCCCGGCGAGGATCACGGCCGAGGCCCGCGAGCGCAGCGGCGCGGGCGAGGCGCGCATCCCCGTGGTGAGCGTGAGCCCGAAGGTCGCGCCGGACAGCGCGCCCGTCACGGTGCGCAGCGCGTAGAGCAGCGCCGGGTCCGTGACCAGGCCCGCCGCAGCCTCCGTGACCGCGTAGGCGAGGAGAACGCCGACGAGCGCCGCGCGCGGCCCTCGGCCGTGCAGCAGGCGCGCCAGCAGCGGGCCGCCGACCGCGCTGCCGAGCGAGTAGACAGTCACGAGCATGCCGAGCGTCGAGACCTGGACCGCGAAGTCGGAGGCCATCGAGGAGAGCATCGCGGCGACCTGGAACTCGCTCGTGGTCACCACGAGCAGCGACGCGGCGAGCACCAGCACGGAGCGGGGGAGTTGCGCGGAGGGGCCGCGAGTGGAAGGGGGCGCGGATGCGGGGGTGGAGGCTGTCGAGCGTTGCATGCTGCGATGCTCGACCTTCACACTGGTCTGAAGGTCAAGCGGGACGTGCCGGAGAGAGGCCGGAGAGAGGGAGGAGTGCGACATGCGCATCGGGGAGGCCTCGCGGACGGTGGGGGTGCCGACGCATCGACTGCGCCATTACGAGGATGCGGGGCTGCTCTCTCCCGCGCGGACGCCGGGCGGCTACCGCTGGTACGGGCCCGCCGACGTGGACCGGGCGCGGCTGATCACTGCCCTGTTCGCCAGCGGTTTCTCCGCGAAGGACGCCGCACTTCTGCTGCCCTGCCTGGACGAGGGACCCGCCGACGCCGCCGCCGACGACCCCCGACGCTGCTGCGAGGTCACCCGCGCCCGACTCGACGAGCGGCTCACGGAGATCAGCGACCGTCGCAGGGCTCTGCAGCGCACCGAGGAGGCGCTGTCCGCATGGCTCGCCCAGCCGCTCGGGCAGGGGTGAACCTGTGGGGCGGACACCCCGGAAGGGTGGTCCGGGCCGCCCGGTGAAGCCGCCCCGATACCCAGATGCGAATCGTTCTCAGAACGTGCTACGGTCCTGCGCATGACTCACTCAGGAACCATTCTCACCAAGCGGCGACGATGGGGGCTTCTCGTCGCCTCCGTCTCGGCCTCGATGCTCGCGCTCTCCGGCTGCGGGGCCGGTGGCGGGGAATCCGCCGCCTCCGACGGCGAGGACTCGAAGAAGTCCGCGGCCCAGACCGCCTCCGACCGCACCGAGGTCGGCGCGCTCACCCCGCGCATCGTCCTCGCCCACGAGGGCGGCGTGACCACGCTCGACTCCTCGGACGGCTCGGTCATCGACGAGACCCCCGTCGAGGGCTACGTGCGGCTGAACCCCTCGGGCGACGGCCGCAGCGTCATGGTCAGCGCCGGATCCTCGATCACCGCGTACGACACCGGCCTCATCGCCCAGGCGCACGGCGACCACTTCCACTACTACACCCAGGACCCGGCCCTGCTCTCCGACGTCACGATCCCCGCCGAGGAGCCCGGGCACGTCGTCCCCCACGGCGAGAAGACCGCGACCTTCGCCGACGGCACCGGCGCGATCACCGTCTTCGACTCCACGGCCCTCGCGGACGGGCAGCTGAAGACCGTCGCCGAGACCCGGACCGACGCCCCGCACCACGGCGTCGCCGTGCCGCTGTCCGACGGCTCGCTGCTGCACACCGTCGGCACCGAGGGCGAGCGCCGCACCGTCGTCGTCGAGGATGCGGACGGCAAGGTCACGGCGAAGACCGAGGACTGCCCGGGCGTGCACGGCGAGGCGGCCGCGAAGCCCGACGAGCACGGGGACATCGTCACCCTGGGCTGCGAGAACGGGCCCGTCATGTACAAGGACGGAAAGTTCCACAAGATCCACGTGGACGAGGACTTCCAGCGCTCGGGCAACCAGCAGGGCCATGAGGACTCGCCGATCGTCCTCACCGACTACAAGGTCGAGGAGGACCCCGAGGGCGGCATCGAGCGCCCCACGAAGGTGGGTCTTCTGGATACCCGCGACGGCTCCTTCGATACCGTCGATCTGGGCTCGGAGTACTGGTTCCGCTCCCTGGACCGCGGCCCCGACGGCGAGGCGCTCGTCCTCACGGCCGACGGCGAGCTGAACATCCTCGATCCCGAGAGCGGCAAGGTCCTGCACGAGACGAAGGTCGCCGAGGAGTGGACCGAGCCGGACCAGTGGCAGGAGGCCGGGCCGATGCTCTCGGTCGCCGACGGCACCGCCTTCGTCGCCGACTCGAAGAACAAGAAGCTGACGCTCGTCGACATCGACACCGGCAAGGCCTACCAGGAGATCGACCTGCCGGAGGTCCCCCACGAGATGCAGGTGACCACGGGCACCGCCTCGGGCGAGTACGAGGTCTCCCCGGGCGCCGACGAGGGCGGCGAGCACTCCGAGGAGGGCCACGACCACGAGGACCACGCCGAGGACGAGGCCGCCTGAGCGCACCGGATCCCCCGCTTCGATGTCTCTGGGTGAGACCTCACGCCCATATATGCGTTGAGACCTCACCCAGAGACATCGAAGCCGTTCCACCTCCCCGACCGGCTTCCTTGGCTACCCGGTCGACCAGCCCCGGCTGCCAGCCATCCCATACGGCTGCCAACCAGCCCACCCGCCTCCCGGTCACCCGCCGCCGTACAGTGGACCGCGCCTGATCCGGCATCGTCCAGCAGAGAGGCGACCTCCCCGATGACTGAGCTGCGTGACCGCCTGCGGAAGCTCCCCGCGTTCCCGTCCGACCTGCCCGTCCTCGACCCGGACTCCGTGCCCGAGGACCCCGAGTCGCTCTTCCGCGACTGGCTCGAGGAGGCGATCGCGAGCGGGGCGCGCCAGCCTCACGCGATGACGTTCACGACCGTGGACGAGGCCGGGTTCCCCGTCGGCCGCACCCTGATCCTCAAGGACATCGAGGACGGCGCCTACCAGGTCTCGACCCACCGCACGTCCCGCAAGGGAGCGCAGCTCGAGCAGGACGCGAAGGCGTCGATGATCTTCTTCTGGCGCGAGTCCGGGCGGCAGGTGCGCATCACCGGCACGGTCATCGCGCTCGACGACGAGGCCTCCCAGGCCGACTGGGCCTCGCGTCCCAGCTTCACCGGTGAGCCCAACCCCGACTGGCAGGTGTACGCCCTGGTCCCGAGCGCCTTCGAGTTCATGCAGGCGCGGGAGGACCGTCAGCACACGCGGATCGAGTACGCGGTCCAGGCCCAGGCCGATCTCGACGTGGCCGCCCCGTCGAGCGCCGCCGCGCGCACCTGGACCTACGGCCCCGTCCCGACGCCCGCCGGCTGACCGCGCCCTCGGCCCGCCCCTCCGCCATCGCCCTCGGCCCCTCCCGCAGCCCCGTCCTCCGCGCGCTCGCGAACCCCGCCCGAGCCGAACATGAACGAACGCGAAGCCTGAGTCCGCGATCGGGCGGTCGGCCCTACAGTGGCCCCATGGACATCGCTGTTCTCGGGGCCACTGGAACCATCGGATCTCTCGTCGCCGACCGCCTGGAGGCGGCCGGGAACGACGTGAGACGACTCAGCCGCGCGAGCGGCGTGAACACGGAGACCGGGGAGGGCCTGGAGGCCGCTCTCGACGGTGCGGACGTGGTCGTCGACGCGACGAACATCGCCACGATCCGCGCGACGCCGGCGGTGCGCTTCTTCGCCCGCAGCGCGAAGAACATCGCCGCGGCGGCGAAGAAGGGCGGCGCGGGACGCGTCGTCTGCATCTCGATCGCGGGGGTCACCAAACCGGGCGCCGCCCTCGGCTTCGGCTACTACCGGGGCAAGTGCGCGCAGGAGCGCGGCTACCGGGCGGCGCCGATCCCCACCACGATCATCCGCTCCGCGCAGTGGTTCGAGCTCGGCGAGCAGATGGTGGCCCAGGCGAGCCTCGGCCCCGTCGCCGTGCTGCCGCAGATGCGCATGGCGCCGCTCGCGACCGAGCGCGCCGCCGACCACATCGCCGAGGAGATCATCGCGACCGGTCGCGGCGTCGTCCCGGAGATCGTCCCCGGCCAGAACGCTCGCCTCGCGCCCGAGGAGGGCGAGGACCCGCGCAACCGGATCGTCCGCCTGCGCGGGCCGGAGGAGATGACGTCCGCGCAGCTCGTGCGCAGGATCCTGGGCGCCCGCGGCAGCGTCGCCGGCCGCTCGCCGAGCCTGGTCGCGGAGTACCCGTACCTGGGCAGGCGGCTCGCCGGCGGGGTGCTCGTCCCCTCCTCCGAGGGCACCATCGTCGACGACCTCACGCTCGACCAGTGGCTCGCGGCATGAACGGGGCGCCCGGGACCGTCTGAGCGGCCGTCGCCGCTGGTAGCGTGCGCCGCCGAGGATCGCTCCCGAGGATCGGAGATGCAGATGGCCGGACACGACCGCGGTCAGGCGCAGGAGAGGCGGAGTCTGGGCGCGAGCGACGAGCCGCTCGAGGACGCGCTGGTCGAGGGCTTCGTGAACTCGGTCCGGGAGGGCGCCAATCGGCTGAACCGCACCTGGCGCGCGCTGATCATCACCGGGCTGTTCGGCGGCATCGACGTCGGGATCGGGCTGCTGGCGATGCTCGCGGTGCTCGACGCGACCGGATCGAAGCTCCTGGGAGGCCTCGCGTTCGGCGTCGGCCTGTACGCGCTGCGCCTGGCCCATTCCGAGCTGTTCACCGAAGACTTCCTGCTGCCCATCCATGCGGTCGTCGCCCGGCACGGCACCTGGTGGCAGCTGCTGCGCCTGTGGGCGACCACCCTGGCGACGAACCTCATCGGCGGCTGGGCCTTCGCGTGGCTCGTCGTCGCGGCGTTGCCGCGCTTCGACGATCTCCTCGTGAAGAGCGCGACCGAGTACATGTCCAGCGGCCCCACCCGCGAGACCGTGGCGCTCGCCCTGCTCGCGGGGTTCACGATCACGCTGGTGACCCGGATGAGCCAGGGCTCCAACGAGGGCATCGCCACCCTCGCCAACGCGCTGATCTCGGGGCTGCTCGTGGTGGGGCTGGGCATGCTGCACGGCGCGCTGAGCTCGGCGGTGATCTTCGGTGCGATGCATGCGGGGGCCGACATCCCCTACACCGACTGGCTGGTGTGGTGCGCCTGGGTGGTCCCGCTGAACATGGCGGGCGGGCTGGTGATCCTCGCCCTGCCCCGGATGGTGCGCACCTGGGAGCTCGTCCGGCGCGAGCGCGCGGCGCAGGATCCTGACGATGACACCCCTTCGATGGTCCTATGACCCCTGGTGAACCGACCTCCGTCGCGCATACCGGACGTTAGGAGGGGTCGGGGGTCGACCCGGACCGCGCGCGGTGGTGTGCTGTCACGCAGCTTCCGCCCCCGATGCACTGGAGTCGATGATGACCCTCCCCGGATCCCGCCCCGTCCGCGCCCCCCGCGGCACCGAGATCACCGCGAAGAGCTGGCAGACCGAGGCACCCCTGCGCATGCTGCAGAACAACCTCGACCCCGAGGTCGCCGAGCGGCCCGACGACCTCGTCGTCTACGGCGGCACCGGCCGGGCCGCCCGCTCCTGGGAGGCGTTCGACGCGATCCTGGCCTCCCTCGCCGACCTCGAGGACGACGAGACGCTGCTGGTCCAGTCCGGCAAGCCCGTCGGCATCCTGCGCACCCACGAATGGGCCCCGCGCGTGCTCATCGCGAACTCGAACCTCGTGGGGGACTGGGCGACCTGGCCCGAGTTCCGCCGCCTCGAGGCCGAGGGCCTGATGATGTACGGCCAGATGACCGCGGGCTCCTGGATCTACATCGCCACCCAGGGCATCCTCCAGGGCACCTTCGAGACCTTCGCGGCGGTCGCCGCCAAGCGCTTCGGCGGATCCCTCGCCGGGACCATCACGCTGACCGGCGGCTGCGGCGGCATGGGAGGCGCCCAGCCGCTGGCCGTGACGCTGAACGGCGGCGTCTGCCTCATCGCCGACGTCGACCGGACCCGCCTCGAGCGCCGCGTCGCCAAGCGCTATCTCACCGAGATCGCCGACGACCTCGAGGACGCCATCGCCCGCGCGAACGCCGCCCGCGAGGAGCGGCGCGCCGTCTCCATCGGCATCGTCGGCAATGCGGCCGACGTCTTCCCCGCGCTGCTCGCGCGCCACCGCGCCGGCGACATCGCGATCGACGTCGTCACCGACCAGACCAGTGCCCACGACCCGCTGTCCTACCTGCCGATCGAGCACGACATGGACACCTGGCACGCCGAGGCCGAGGCCGATCCGGAGGGCTTCACGAAGAAGTCCCGCGAGTCGATGGGCCGCCAGGTGCAGGCCATGGTCGAGTTCGCCGACGAGGGCGCCGAGGTCTTCGACTACGGCAACTCGATCCGCGACGAGGCCCGCCGCGCCGGCTGCGAGCGCGCCTTCGCCTTCCCCGGCTTCGTCCCCGCGTACATCCGTCCCCTGTTCTGCGAGGGCCTCGGCCCGTTCCGCTGGGTCGCGCTCTCCGGCGACCCCGAGGACATCGCCGTGACCGACGCGGCGCTCAAGGAGCTGTTCCCCGAGAACGAGCACCTGCACCGCTGGCTCGACGCCGCGGGCGAGTTCGTCGAGTTCGAGGGCCTGCCCGCCCGCATCTGCTGGCTCGGCTACGGCGACCGCGCGAAGGCGGGGAAGCTCTTCAACGACCTCGTGCGCGACGGGAAGGTGAAGGCCCCGATCGTCATCGGCCGCGACCACCTGGACTCGGGTTCCGTCGCCTCGCCCTACCGGGAGACCGAGGGCATGCTCGACGGGTCCGACGCGATCGCCGACTGGCCGCTGCTGAACGCGCTCACCTCCACCTCCTCGGGCGCGACCTGGGTGTCGATCCACCACGGCGGCGGCGTCGGCATCGGCCGCTCCATCCACGCCGGGCAGGTCGGGGTGGCCGACGGCACCGAGCTCGCCGCGCGCAAGCTCGATCGCCTCCTCACCAACGACCCGGCCATGGGCGTGCTCCGGCACGTCGACGCGGGCTACTCGCGGGCCGCCGAGGTCGCCGACGAGCGCGGCGTGCGGGTGCCGATGCCGCCGCAGGTGCGCGACGCCGAGGACCCCGACGCCGCCCAGCGCGCGGCCTCGGCGAAGGCCGGCGCCACCGCGGCGCCGGCGAAGATCTGAGGAGGCGGACATGGCTGCGACCACGTCCACCGTCGAACGCCGGAGCATCGAGTTCGTCCCCTCCTCGGAGCGCCACGGCGGCGTCACCCAGCAGTTCACCCTCTGGTTCGGCGCGACCCTCCAGATCACGGCCGTGGTCGACGGCGCCCTCGCCGTGGTCTTCGGCGCCCACGCGCTATGGGCGATCATCGGCCTGCTCCTGGGCAACCTGTTCGGCGGGGCCGTGATGGCCCTGCACTCCGCGCAGGGCCCCAAGCTCGGGCTGCCGCAGATGATCTCCAGCCGCGCGCAGTTCGGGGTGATCGGCGCCGCGCTGCCGCTCGTGCTCGTGGTGCTCATGTACCTCGGCTTCGCCTCGACGGGCACCGTGCTGTCCGGGCAGGCGATCAACCGGATCCTCCACGTCGACGCCCCCTGGGTGGGGATCGTGGTCTTCGGCCTGCTCACCTTCGTCGTCGCGGCCGTCGGCTACCGCTGGATCCACGGCCTCGGCAGGATCGCGACCGTGCTCGGCATGCTCGGCTTCGCCTGGATCACCATCCGGATCTTCACCGTCTACGACGGGGCGCACCTGCTGGCCGACGCCACCTTCGGCGCGGTCCCGTTCCTGCTCGCCATCGCCCTCGGCGCCGGCTGGCAGCTGACCTTCGGCCCCTACGTCGCCGACTACTCGCGCTACCTCCCGGCCGACACCCCGGCGCGGCGCACGTTCACCGCGACCTTCGCGGGCTCCGTGCTGGGGTCGATGTGGGCGATGACGATCGGCGCCCTGCTCGCCTCTATCCCGCACTCGAGCTTCCTGGACAACCAGGTCGGGTTCGTCGGCGAGCTCGCCGGGGGCGGTCTCATCGCCCTCGTGATCTACCTGGTCATCGTCTCGGGCAAGCTCACGATCAACACGCTCAACGCCTACGGCGGGGCGATGACGATGCTCACCACCGTCACCGGCTTCTCGAGGCGCAGCGTGGTGCGGCCCGCCCTGCGCCTGGTCTTCGTGTTCACGTTCCTCGCGCTGTCCGTCGTGATCGCCCTGGCCGCCTCCGCGGACTTCCTCGACAACTTCAAGAACTTCGTGCTGCTCCTGCTCATGGTCTTCACGCCCTGGAGCGCCATCAACCTCGTGGACTTCTACCTGGTCTCCCGGGAGCGCGTGGACATCCCCGCGCTCTACGACCCCAAGGGCAGGTACGGGGCGTTCGACGTCCCGGCGCTGGTCACCTACGTGATCGGCATCCTCGTGCAGATCCCGTTCCTCGCCCAGTCGATGTACACGGGCCCGCTCACGAAGATGCTCGGCGGAGCCGACGTGAGCTGGATCGTCGGGCTCGTCGTCCCCGGGGCGATCTTCCTGGTCTGGGGGCGCGCTACGCGCCGTCCGCCGGAGCGCACGATCCTGCCCGAGGGCGCGGACGACGGCGCGGCCGACGCCGAGGAGGTGCGGCGATGAGCCTCGCCCAGGACTTCGATGCCCGCTGGGCGCAGCTGCTGCCCGTCGGACGCAGCGCCGAGACCGGCGGCTACCGCCGGTACGCGTGGACCCGCGAGGACCACACCCTGCGGGAATGGTTCGCGGGGGAGTGCGCGGCCCTCGGCCTCGACCTCACCGAGGACCGCATGGGGAACCAGTGGGCCTGGTGGGGCGATCCCGACCGGACCCCGGGCGTCGTCATCGGCTCGCACCTGGACTCCGTGCCCGACGGCGGGGCCTTCGACGGCCCGCTCGGCGTGGTCTCCGCGCTCGCCGTCGTCCGCGCGCTGCAGGCGAGCGGCTTCAGGCCCCGCGTGCCGATCGGCGTCGTGAACTTCGGCGACGAGGAGGGCGCGCGCTTCGGCGTGGCCTGCGCCGGATCGCGCGTGGTCACCGGAGCGATGACGGCCGAGCGGGCACTCGGGCTCACCGACGCCGAGGGAATCAGCATGGCCGAGGCGCTGCGCAGCGCGGGCCGCACCGCGGACATCGGCCCTGATCCCGCGGCGCTCGCCCGGATCGGCTCGTTCGTCGAGCTGCACGTCGAGCAGGGCAGAGCCCTCGACCTGCTCGACCCGGCGACCTCCGCGGTGGCCGTCGGCACCGACATCTGGCCCCACGGACGCTGGCGCGCCGACTTCACGGGCCGCGCCGACCACGCCGGCACCACCGCGCTCGCGGACCGCGAGGACGCCATGCTCGAGGCCGCCCGCTTCGCGCTCGCCGCCCGCGAGGCCGCCGAGCGCCGGGACGGCGAGCACCGCTGCGTCGCGACCGTCGGCAAGGTGAGCGTGCAGCCCGGCGGCGTCAACGCGATCCCCTCCCACGTGACGGCCTGGCTCGATGCCCGCTCCCCGCACGAATCCCTGGTGCGGGGCGTCATCGAGGACCTCACGGCGATGTTCCCGGGCGCGCTGCGCGAGGAGTCGTGGACCGCGACCACGCGCTTCCACGACGAGCTCACCCTGCGGGTGCGCGACGCCCTGGGGTCGGACACGCCGATGCTCGGCACGGGCGCCGGCCACGACGCGGGCATCCTCGCCCAGGCGGGCGTGCCCACGACCATGCTCTTCGTCCGCAACCCCACCGGCGCCTCCCACACCCCCGAGGAGTTCGCCGAGCCGGCCGACTGCCACGCCGGCGTCGAGGCGCTCCTGACCGTCGTCCGGGACCTCGCCTCATGAGCGCGGGACAGGGCGGGCGCTCCGTCTGGTGCGAGCACGCGCTCCTGCCGGACGGGGCGGCGCACGGCGTCCGGGTGGTCCTCGGCGGGGACGGGCGCATCGCCGCCGTCGAGCGGGCCGAGGCGCGCCCGGGGGACGAGATCCTGCGCGGGGTCACGCTGCCGGGGTTCGCGAACACCCACAGCCACGCCTTCCACCGCGCCCTGCGCGGCCGCACCCACGACGCGGGCGGCACCTTCTGGACCTGGCGCGAGCGGATGTACCACGTCGCCGCGCGCCTGGACCCGGAGAACTACCTGGCCCTCGCGCGCGCCGCCTATGCGGAGATGGCGCTCGCCGGCGTCACCGCCGTGGGCGAGTTCCACTACGTCCACCACCAGATCGGCGGCGCCCCGTACGAGGACCCGAACGAGATGGGGCGCGCGCTGCAGCAGGCCGCCGCGGAGGCCGGCGTCGCCCTGACCCTGCTGGACACCGCCTACCTGCAGGGCGGCCTCGACGAGACCGGCCACACCGCGCTCTCCCCGGAGCAGGCGCGCTTCGGCGACGCCGACATCGACGCCTGGGCGCAGCGGGCGAGCGGCCTGCGCGCGGAGGGCGCGTTCCGCGTGGGCGCCGCCCTGCACTCGGTGCGCGCGGTGCCCCTCGCGCAGCTCCGGGAGGCCGCCGCCCTCGTCCCCGCGGTGTGCGACACGGGCTCCGCGATCGCCCCGCTGCACGTCCACGTGAGCGAGCAGCCCGCCGAGAACCGCGCGGCCCTCGCCCGCTACGGCCTCACCCCGGTGGGGCTGCTCGCCGAGGCGGGCCTCGTCGGCCCCGACCTCACCGCAGTGCACGCGACGCACCTGACCGACGAGGACGTGCGCGTGCTCGGGGACGCGCGCTCCTGGGTGAGCCTGTGCCCCACGACCGAGCGGGACCTGGCCGACGGCATCGGCCCCGCCCGCGCGCTCCACGACGCCGGGGTGCGGCTGTCGCTGGGCAGCGACCAGCACGCCGTCGTCGACCTCGTCGAGGAGGCGCGCGCCGTGGAGATGCACGAGAGGCTCACCACCCACGAGCGCGGGCGCTTCACCCCGCAGGACCTGCTGACCCTGGCCACCGGCCACGAGAGCCTCGGCCGGGAGGACGCCGGCCGGATCGCGCCCGGCGCCCGCGGCGACCTGGTGACGATCCGCCTGGACTCCGTGCGCACGGCCGGCGCCGATCCTGCCCAGGTGCTCCTCGCCGCGAGCGCCGCGGACGTCACCACGGTGATCCGCGACGGGGAGACGATCGTTTCCGACGGGCGACACCGGCTCGGGGACGTCGGCGCCCTGCTGCGCGACGCCATCGCACCCTTCTGGGAGGACGCATGACCACCACCCTGCTCACCGGCATCAGCGAGCTCTGGACCCTGGACCCCGCGCTCGAGGACGCGCCGCCCGGCGCCTCGAAGGAGCGCGGCGCGGCCGACGGGCAGATCCAGTGCGAGGCCGCCCTCGTCATCGAGGACGACCGCATCGCCTGGACGGGCCCCGCGACCGAGGCGCCCGCGGCCGACGAGCGCATCGACCTCGAGGGGCGCGCCGTGCTGCCCGGCTGGGTCGACTCCCACACGCACCTGGTCTTCGACGGCGACCGCTCCGCCGAGTTCGAGGCCCGCATGGCCGGGCAGTCCTACGCCGCCGGCGGCATCCAGGTCACCACCGACGCGACCCGCTCCGCGGACGATCACCACCTGGAGTCCCTGGTCAGAGGCCGGATCGGCGAGGCCCTCGCGGGCGGCACCACGACCCTGGAGACGAAGACCGGCTACGGCCTCACGGTCGCGGACGAGGCCCGCGCCGCCGCGCTCGCCGCCCGCCTCGTCGCGGAGGGCACGCTCGACGAGGCGACGTTCCTGGGGGCGCACCTGGTGCCCTCCGAGTACGACGGGGCCGACGGCCGCCCGGGCCCTGCCGAGTACCTGGATCTGGTGGTCGGGCCGATGCTCGAGCAGGTCCGAGGGAGCGTGCGCTGGATCGACGTGTTCTGCGAGGACGGCGCCTTCGACACCGCCGCCTCCGGGCGCGTCCTCGAGGCGGGGCGCGCCGCCGGGCTCGGCCTGCGCGTGCACGGCAACCAGCTCTCCGGCGCGCAGCGCGGCGTGCAGCTCGCCGTCGAGGAGCACGCGGCGAGCGTCGACCACCTGAACCACCTGGAGGCGGCCGACGTCGAGGCCCTCGCCGCGACCGCCGACCGGCCCGTCGGACCAGCCGACCGGCCCGCCGGCCCCGGCGCGCGCGACGGACTGCTCGCGGTCGATGCGGGGCCGACGGTCGCGACCGTGCTGCCCGCCTGCGATCTCTCCACGCGCGCCCCGCTCGCGCCCGCCCGGGACCTGCTCGATGCGGGAGCGCACGTCGCGATCGCGAGCAACTGCAACCCCGGCACCTCGTACACGAGCGCCATGAGCTTCTGCGTCGCGACCGCCGTGCTGCAGATGCACCTGAGCCTCGCCGAGGCGATCCGCGCCGCGACCCGCGGCGGGGCCCTCGCCCTGCGGCGCTCCGACGTCGGCCACCTGGGCGTCGGCGCACGCGCCGACCTGCACGTGCTCGACGCCCCCGCCGCGATCCACCTCGCCTACCGCCCCGGCATGCCGCTGACCCACCAGGTGTGGCGCCGCGGGCGCCGCGCCGCCTGACCCCGCCCGAAAGGACCCCGCCCCGATGAGCAC
>NZ_JAKRMO010000061.1:0-26389 GCF_022346485.1 Brachybacterium sp. ACRRE
GACGGGGCCGTCGGCCCCGTCGGCCCCGTCGGCCCCGTCGGCCCCACGGCTCCTGACGTCGCTGACCGCCGTGTGCGCGCCCGCATCGAGCCGCGCCGCGAGCGCGTCCCAGCTGAGCGTCACCTCCGGCTCGACCGCGCTCTCGTCGGTGAGCATCGTGATCACTGAGCGCAGGTCCCGCAGCGCCGCCTGGGCCGAGTCCCGGGTGGTGGCGAGCGAGCGCTCGCGCGCGTCCGCCGAGGGCAGCTGTGCGGCGAGTCCCGCGTGCAGCGCGACGGCGCTGAGGTGCCCGGACAGCACATCGTGCAGGTCCTGGGCCAGGCGGCGCCGCTCGGTCTCCACTGCCCGCTCCGCCCGCTCGGCGGCGAGCTCCTGCTCGGCCGAGGCGAGGCGCTCCGCCGTCGCCCGCGCCAGATGCAGGTGCCGCACCTCCCAGCCCCAGGCGAGGGGAGTGCCGACGACCACGACGATCAGCAGCAGTCCGACGATGATCGACGGGCCCGGCTGCGGCCAGGTGGAGGTCACGGCGACCATCGCGATCGAGATCGCGGCGCCGGCGCCGCTCGTCACGCGCGCCAGGCGCCGTGACCCGTAGGCCACCGGCGACCACAGCGCCTCGAAGAGCAGCACGTAGCCGCCGATCGTGGAGCCGCCCAGCACCTCCGCGCAGGAGAGGGTGCCCGTCACGACCAGGGTCACTGCCGGCGCCCGGTGCCGCAGCGCCGTCGCGAGCGCCGCGGGCACGAGCAGCGCGATCGACGCGCCGTTCGACCACAGCGGCCCCTGCGCCAGCAGACCCTGAGCGCCGATCCCGAGGCCGCCGATGCCGCCGAGCATCACCACGACGACCACGTAGAGCGCCGCGACGAGCACATCGCGGCGCGGTGACCACGGTGCGCGCTCGGGACCGGATTCCATGCCCACGAGGCTAGACGGCGCGTCGAGGGCCGGCACCGGTGATCGAGGCGTCCAGCACCAAGGGATGACGCACCGGTCCCGCGGGACCGGAAGCCTGGAACCCATGGACGCTCTGACCCACGCCGCGGGACCGCTCGGACTCGTGGTGCTCGCCCTCGTCGACTCGACGTCCGTGGGGACCCTCGTGATCCCCGCGATGCTGCTCGTCCTCGGGCAGGGCGGCGCGCGTCGCGTGGCCGGCCGCACAGTGCTGTACCTCCTGGTCATCGGGGTCTTCTACCTCGTGCTCGGTCTGGTCCTGCTGGCCGGGCTTCTGCCGCTCATGCAGTCCGCGCAGGGCCTCCTGGAGACTCCGGCGGCCGCCGTCGCCCTGGCGGCGATCGGCGCCGGGCTGCTCGCCTGGTCCTTCCGTCTCGACCCGAAGTCGATCCGCAAGCGCGGCGGGGACCCCGAGGCCTCCGCGCGCCGCTGGTCGGAGCGGGTGAGGTCGGCGGCAGGGAGACCGCGGGCCCTCGTCGGCCTCGCCCTCCTCGCCGGTGTCATCGAAGCCGCGTCGATGCTCCCGTACCTCGCGGCGATGGGGATCATCGGGCAGATGGGGCTCGGCTTCGCGCGCGGCGCGCTCGTGCTGGTCGGTTACTGCGCGGTGATGATCCTGCCCGGCCTCGTGCTCGCGGGCGTGCGCGCGCTCGCCGGTGCCCGCGCCGATCGTCTGCTCCAGCGCCTGCACGACTGGGCGATCCGCAGCGCCGCCGAGACCCTCTCGTGGGTGGTCGGGATCGTCGGCGTGATCCTCCTGCTGCGGAACCTGGGGACGGTGCTGGACGTGCTCGGCATCGGGTGAGACGCCGCCGCGAGTGCCGTTCGCTGGTGTGAATCGCACCACCTCGCCGTGAACGATCACGAGGTCGCGGACCTGCGGAACCTCTGTGCGCCACCGATGCGGAACTCCGGGCTCTGTGCGACGCCCCACAAATAGTCGCCGAGCGCTAATGTGGGCCTCGACTTCGCAAGGAAGAGGAGTACCCATGAGACCGCTCGTGCCACGCCGCACGGCCCTCGCCGGGGGCGCTGCAGCCCTCGCCGCGGGCCTCGCGGCATGTGCCCCCACCGGCGCGGGGAAGGTGAACGCGGAAGCGGTCATCCCTCCGTCGGACGGGCCCGTCACCCTGACCTACTGGGCCTGGTTGAAGGACCTCCAGAAGGTCGCCGACATCTTCAACGCCTCCCAGGACCGCATCACGGTCAACGCCACCTGGATCCCCGGCGGCAACGCCGGCGGCTACGCCAAGATCCTCAGCGCCGTCGCCGCGGGCGGCGGCCCCGACATCGCCCAGGTCGAGCTGCGCAGCGTCCCCGAGTTCGCCCTCGCCGGCGCGCTCACGGATCTCTCGCGCTACGGCCTCGCCGACGACGAGAAGGCCTTCGACCCCGGGGCCTTCGCACAGATCAAGGTCGGCGACTCGCTGTGGGCCGTCCCGCAGGACACCGGCCCCGGCGCGATGTTCTTCAACAAGGACGTCTTCGAGGGCGACCTCGGCCTGACCCCGCCGAAGACCTGGGACGAGTTCCGCACCGTCGCCGAAGAGGTCTCCAAGGCAGGCAAGACGATCATGACGCTCGACCCGGGCGACGGGTCCGTGCTGCCGATGTGGGCCATGCAGAAGGGATCCGTCTGGTTCGAGCCCCAGGACGACACCTGGGTTCTGAACATGGCCGACGACCCCACCATGGAGATGGCCGACTTCTGGGACGGCATCTTCGCGGACAAGCTCGTCTCCACGGGCTACGGGCCCTTCTCGACCCCGTGGTACGCCGCAGCGGGCAAGGGCGACGTGCTCTCCTACGTCGGCGGATCCTGGGGCGACGCCCTCATCGAGACCGTCCCCGGCGGCAAGGGCAAGTGGGCCGCGTCCGACATGCCCCGCTGGGACGACGGGTACGCCTCGGGCGGGCTCGGCGGCTCCTCGGCCGCGATCCTGTCCACGAGCGAGCACCCGGCCGAGGCCCTCGAGTTCCTGCGCTGGATGTGCACGGACCCCGAGGGCATCGACGCGATGATCGAGCACTGCGGCATCGGGTGGTCCCCGGCCGCCGGCTACATCGGCAAGACCCGCGAGAAGCCCAGCGAGTTCTTCTCCGGGCAGAAGTACAACGTGGACGTCATCGAGCCGATGGCCAAGGGCCAGAACCTCGACTGGACCTGGGCGCCGCTCATGCAGCGCATCCTCGATCGCCTGGGCGACGGCATGCTCGACGTCGTCGGCGGGGGCAGCACCTTCACGAAGATGCTCCCGCAGGCCCAGGAGGACATCGCCGAGATCATGCGCAAGATCGGCCTGAAGGTGGAGATCGCCAAATGAGAAGCAAGAGCGCTCCCTGGGTGCTGATGGCGCCCTTCCTGCTGCTGTTCCTGTTCACGATGGTGCTGCCGATCATCATCGCGATCGTGCAGTCCTTCCTCACGGTGCGGCGCACCGGCCTGGTCGGCGAGGACGGCGCGGTCAGCCGCTTCGCGGGCCTGGAGAACTACATCGCGGCACTGACCAATCAGAACTTCACCGACTCGATCCTGCGGATGCTGCTGTTCGGCGTCGTGCAGGTGACCGTCATGATCGTCGCCTCCACGGTCCTCGCCCTCCTGCTGGAGAGCGCGAGCGCGCGGTGGCCGGGCCTGTTCCGCGCCGCCTACTTCCTGCCCTACGGCATCCCCGGCGTGATCGCGACGATCCTGTGGTCCTTCCTCTACGTCCCGGGGCTCAGCCCGATCGTGGACGCCCTGAGCTGGGTCGGGATCGACGTCGACTTCCTGGGCCCGAACATGGTGCTGTGGTCGATCGCGAACATCGTGACCTGGACCTACACGGGCTACAACATGCTCATCATCATCGCCCAGCTGAAGGCGATCCCCGGTGACATCTACGAGGCCGCGAAGATCGACGGGGCCGGGCCGCTGCGCGTGGTCACCTCGATCCAGCTGCCCCTGATCCGCCCGGCGCTGATGCTCACGATCATCTTCTCGATCATCGGCACGCTGCAGCTGTTCGCCGAGCCCCAGGTGCTCTCCTCGATGAGCTCCGGCATCAACTCGGAGTACACCCCGAACCTGTCCGCCTACGCCTACGCGTTCCAGTACAACGACCTGGGCATGGCCTCGGCCGAGGCGGTCATCATCGCCCTCGCCGCGTTCATCCTCTCGGCCGCCGCGCTGGGCATCTCCAACCGTCTGGGGAGGAAGTCATGAGCACCTCGACGCAGACGCAGGGATCGTCCGCGCACTCGACCGGGGGAGCGAGCACGACGCCCGCGACCTCGAAGCGCGCGAAGTCCGGCAAGGCAGCCCGCGAGTCCCGCACCGCCGGCACCAAGCCGACCACCACCATCATCGTCACCGCGATCCTCGTGATCGTCGCGCTGTACTTCCTGGTGCCCGTGTACTGGGTGATCGTCAACGCCACGAAGTCCACCGAGGACCTCTTCGGCACCAACGGGTTCTGGCTGGGCAAGAGCTTCCAGCTGTTCTCGAACCTGGGCGACGTGCTCACCGCCAACGGGGGAGCCTTCCCCCGCTGGGCGCTGAACTCGCTGCTCTACTCCGGGGTGGGCGCGGTCTTCGCGTGCTACTTCGCCGTGGCCGCCGGGTACGCCCTGGCCAAGTTCGAGTTCCCGGGCCGCAACGCGATCTTCGCGTTCGTGCTGGGCGGCGTGCTGGTGCCCGGCACGGCGACCGCCCTGCCGCTGTTCCTCGTGTTCAGCAAGATCGGGCTCACCAACACCTACTGGTCGGTGCTGATCCCGTCGCTGCTGAGCCCCTTCGGACTGTTCCTCGCCCGCATCTACGCGAGCGCGGCCATCCCCGACGAGGTCCTCGAGGCCGCCCGCATGGACGGTGCGAGCGAGATGCGGATCTTCCACACCATCGTGCTGCGCCAGCTGGTGCCGGCGATCGTGACCATCCTGCTGTTCCAGTTCGTCGCGATCTGGAACAACTACTTCCTGCCGCTGGTCATGCTGGCCGACGAGAAGCTCTACCCGATCACCCTGGGCCTGAACAACTGGCGGGCCCAGACCGATCGTCTGCCGGAGTTCTACCAGCTCACCGTCGGCGGCGCGCTGCTGTCGGTGATCCCGCTGGCGATACTCATCATCGTGCTGCAGCGCTTCTGGCGCGGCGGCCTCACCGAGGGGTCCGTCAAGGGCTGACGCCCGACGCCCTCCGCGGGGCGCCGCCGTGGCGCTTCCGCGGAGCCGCAGGGGTGCCGCCGCACCCGAAGATATGAGGGCGGCGAGCCAAGAGAGTCCACTCTCCTGGCTCGCCGCCCTCTTATCTTCTCGGCCCCGTCGTCCTGCCGCTCTCGAGGATCGGCAGCCCCACGGTGCGGGCGGGTCTGCGGACCATTCAGCGGCGTGAATGGTCCGCAGACCCGCACCGATGCTCGGATACGGGCCGCGACGTCCTCCGGGTCAGCCCTGTCGGGCCTTCAGGCGGGGGTTCCTCTTGTTGATCACGTAGGTGCGCCCGCGTCGACGGACCACCTGCGATCCGGGCAGGTTCTTCAGCGCGCGCAGCGAGTTGCGGACCTTCATCGGGTGGCCTCCTGGGTGGATGCGTCGGAGCTCTGGGAGTCGGCGCTGTTCCGCGCGGCGGCGCTCTGGGCGCCCGCGGACTTCGAGCCGTAGCGGCGGCGGAACTTCTCGACGCGACCGGCGGTGTCGACCACGCGGGCGCTGCCCGTGTAGAAGGGGTGCGAGGCGGACGAGATCTCCACGTCGATGACGGGGTACTCGCGGCCGTCGTCCCAGAGCACGGTCTTGTCCGAGGTGACGGTCGAGCGGGTCAGGAACGAATGACCGGCACCCGCGTCGCGGAACACGACGTGGTGGTAGTCGGGGTGGATGCCGTTCTTCATGCGGGCCTCCTTCGAGGTGGCAGGGGGATGGGCGGGACGGGCCGCCGGCGCATCGGCCGACGGCCGCGGCTCACCAGCTGGACTTGGTGATGCCGGGCAGCTCGCCGCGGTGGGCGGCGGCCCGGAAGCGGACGCGCGAGAGGCCGAAGCGGCGCAGATGGCCGCGGGGGCGGCCGTCGATCGCGTCGCGGTTGCGCAGGCGCGTCGGGCTCGCGTCGCGGGGGAGCGCCTGCAGGGCCCGCTGGGCGTCGGCGCGCTCCTCGGGCGAGGAGGCCGGGTCCTTGAGGGTCCGCTTGAGGGCGGCCCGGCGCTCGGCGTGCTTGGCGACGACGGCGCGTCGGCGCGCGTCGGCTGCGATCTTCGAGGTCTTGGCCATCAGCGCTCCTCCCGGAACTCGACGACCTCGCGCACGCGCGGGTCGAACTTGCGCATGGTGAGGCGGTCGGGGGTGTTCCGCCTGTTCTTGGTGGTCATGTACGTGAAACCGGTGCCGGCCGTGGAACGCATCTTCACGGTCTGGCGGACGTCGTTGCGACGACTCATGGGTGCCCTCCTGTGGGTCGTGATGGGCGGATCGGGACGCGCGGGCCGCGGGCCTCGGGCCGACGGCCCCGCGCGGGGGTGGTGAGGACTGGAGATCGAGGAGCGGGGCCGCGAGGGCTCTGCGCGAGGCGGTGCTCGACTCGGCGGAGGCGGGGCCGCCTGCATGAGATCGCGCGCCCCGTTCCTTCCGTGCCCGGTACGACGCCCGGCGACCCCGTCGCGATGTCAGAGGTGCTCGCACGTCACATCGCCGTCGGCCCCTCGGCCCTCAGACCTTCTCGCCCCGCGCGCGCATCTCCTGCACCACCGCGTCGATGCCGCGCTGGTCGATGATCTTGATGCCCTTGGCGGAGAGGGTCAGCCGCACGGTGCGGCCGAGCGAGGGGACGAAGTACTTCTTGTGCTGGATGTTCGGGCTGAAGCGGCGGGGCGTGCGGCGGTGGGAGTGGGAGACGTTCCGTCCCATCCGCGGCACGGCGCCGGTGACTTGACAACGTTGGGTCATGATGGAGCAGACTAGCTACTGATAATCATTCTCGTCAAGAAGTGAGGTCGCGACCGATGTCCGCGAACGATGCCGCACACGGTGGCCCCGACGCCCACGGGCCGCTCCGCCCCGTGCCCGATACCGGCTCCCTTCCGGTCAGCCTGATCTCCTCGATCGACCCCGTCCTGAGAGACGTGCTGGTCACGAGCCTGCTGCTCGAGCGCCCCGGCATGCTCGCCCTGCGCTACGACGTCGACGCCGAGCACGGTGCGCTGCGCCGCGTCCTCGGCGACGCCGAGCGCGTGATCGACGACTCGCTCGTCGAGCTCGACCATCCCTGCGTCTCCTGCGCCATGCGCGAGGACGCGATCCCCCTGCTCGCGCGCCTCGCCTCCGAGAGCCGCTGGAACGGGCTGCTGCTCGCCCCGCCGATCAGCGCCGATCCCGAGGTGGTCGTGCGCACCATCCTGCCCGGACGGCAGGGCTGGCACCTGGGTGCCTCGGCTGCCGTGGTCGACACGCGCACCGCCGTGCACGACCTCCTCGAGGACGACACCCTCGCCGAGCGCGGACTGCAATGGGCCGACGGCGACGAGCGCGCGGTGGGCGAGGCCCTCGCCGCCCAGATCGAGTACGCCGATCTGCTGGTCCTCGACGGGGCCGACGGCACCGCCCGCGAACTCATCGAGCACCTCCGCGCGCCCGAGCAGCAGGTCGCCGCCTCGATGCACACGCTGCACCCCAAGACCCTGCTGCTGGGCCGCCACTCCCGGGCGCGGGCGGAGGCGCGCCGCGATCCTCGTCGCGTGTCGCCCTACGGCGGGCCCACCGCGCATGGCACCTGGACCCTGGACCTGAGCTCCGACCGGCCCTTCCACCCGGATCGCCTCCTCGAGCACATCGAGGAGCTCGGTGCGGGCCGCCTGCGCGGCCGCGGCCGCTTCTGGGTCCCCGACCGCCCCGGCACGATCTGCCAGTGGGACGGCGCCGGCGGCCAGGTCTCGATCGGTGCGATCGCCGACGCCGGCCGCGAGCTGCCCACCACCCGGCTCGTCGTCACGGGCGTGGGGCTGGCCGACGCCGAGCGCGTGCGCCGCGCCTTCGGCCGCATCCTGCTCACCCCCGAGGAATGGGCCGACGGACTCGCCCCGTGGCTGGGCGTCGAGGACCGGCTCGCCCCGTGGCTCGGGGAGCGCGAGGCCGCCGCCTGAGGGAGCGGGGCGGGCGGCGGCTCGCCCCCGCCTCGCCCGACGGCGGCTCCTCCCCGCTCCGGGCCGTGGAAGACTGGAGCCGGTAGAACGGTTCACCGAGAGGACTCCCGACGATGCCCGCCCTGCTCGAGACCACGCCCGACGGCTTCCTCCGCGGGGGCGAGGCCCACCGGATCGTCTCCGGCGCGATCCACTACTTCCGCGTCCACCCCGATCAGTGGCGCGACCGCCTGCGCCGCCTGGTCGCCTTGGGCTGCGACACCGTCGAGACGTACGTGGCCTGGAACATCCACCAGCCCGATCCTGGGACGGTCACCTTCGAGGGCATCGCCGACCTGGGTCGCTTCCTCGACATCGCGGCCGAGGAGGGTCTGGACGCGATCGTGAGGCCGGGCCCCTTCATCTGCGCCGAGTGGGAGAACGGCGGGTTCCCCGGCTGGGTGCTGCGCGACCGAGCGATGCGTCTGCGCGTGCACGACGAGGCCTACCTGCTGCTCGTCGACGACTGGTTCGACCGCCTGATCCCCGTGATCGCGCAGCGGCAGGCGTGCCGCGGCGGCAACGTGGTGATGGTGCAGGTCGAGAACGAGTACGGCTCCTACGGCGACGACACCCTCTACCTCGCGCACCTGCGCGACGGCCTGCGCGCCCGCGGCATCGAGGAGCTGCTGGTGACGTCCGACGGCCCCGCGCGGATGTGGCTGACCGCCGGGACGATCGACGGCGCGCTGCCCACCGTCAACTTCGGCTCCCGCACGCGGGACGTCCTCGAGATGGCGCAGCGCGAGCTGCCGGCACAGCCGCTGATGTGCATGGAGTTCTGGAACGGCTGGTTCGACCACTGGGGCGAGGAGCACCACAGCCGGGACGCGGGCAGCGCCGCCGCCGAGCTCGAGGACATGCTCGCGGCCGGCATGAGCGTGAACTTCTACATGGCGCTGGGCGGCACGAACTTCGGGCTCACCGCGGGTGCGAACCACGACGGGGTCCTGCAGCCCACGACCACGAGCTACGACTACGACGCCCCGATCGCCGAGGACGGCCGTCTCACCGAGAAGTTCCACGCCTTCCGCGAGGTCATCGGCCGCCACCGGGACCTGCCCCCGCTCGCCGAGCAGCTGGCCGAGCTGGGCCTCGATGCGGAGCCGGCCGCGCTGGGCGCCCGCGAGGTCCAGATCGAGCGCGTGGTGCCGCTGCGCGCCTCCGAGCGCTTCACCCGCACCGCCCCCACCCACGTCGTGCCGCCCGCCTTCGAGGACCTCGGCCTCGAGCGCGGGATGCTCCGGTATTCACGGGACGTCGAGATCGAGGCCATCGACCGCGCCGACGGCACCCGCACCCTCGCGCCCCTGCAGCTCTTCGGCCTCGCAGACCGCGGATGGGTCTACGTCGACGGGGTCGCGGTCGGCTCCGCGGGCATCGGCGCGCAGGGCGCGGCCGACGGGACCCTGACCGGGGAGACCGATCCCGCCGTCGTCGAGCTCGCGCCGTTCGTGGACCGACTGCTGCCCGAGGGCGGGCACCGCACGGTGCGCGTCGAGATCCTCGTGGAGAACCTGGGGCGCGTGAACTTCGGCCCCTATCTCGGGGGACGCAAGGGCATCCTGCGCGGCGTCTGGGACCGCGTGCGCTTCCTCGGCGACTGGGAGGCCGATCCCTGGCCGCTCGAGGAGATGGGGGAGGAGCTCGCCGGGATCGCCGCCGCGGCGGACGCCTCGCCGGCCCCCGCCGGCACGGACGCCCTGCCCGTCCTCGCCGTCGCCTCCTTCGAGGCCGAGGGGTCGGCCGACGTCCACCTCGACGTCTCCGCCGCGGGCCATGGTGTCGCATACGTCAACGGTCACTGCGTCGGGCGCTACTGGAGCATCGGGCCGCAGCAGTCGCTCTACGTGCCCTCGCCCTGGATCCGGGAGGGACGCAACGAGGTGCTGCTGCTGGATCTCGATCGGGTGCCGAGCCGGCTCGGCCTGGTGGACCGGCCGCTGTTCGACTGAGCGGCCGAGGCCGACCACGGGTCGAGCGCAGTCGTCGGCGGTCGAACAGCCGGGCAGTCGAGGCCATCGGACAGTGAGTCGGACGGTCGGTCGGCTCGTCGGGTGGCCGCGCAGGGAGCCCGCACCGGGTGTGGCGGGGGATCGCGATCCGTGGCAGAGTATGTGACGTAAATCGAATCACGCAGGGGCCGGGGAGGCCGCGGAGGCACAGTCGCGTCCGCTCTCTCCTCCGCGCGTGCCGCAGCGGATCATCGTCCGCATGCTCCCGCAGTGCTGCGGGGGACGGCTTCTCGCGGCGGGTGCATCCGCCGCATGCGCCGCGTCGGACATCGCTCTCCGCACTCGCGTCGGGCCCCTTGCCGTGTGTTCGGCGCTCTCGTGAGGAGGCAGTCATGGCTCGCAGCATGTCCACGACGGATCGCAGCTCGGAAGGTCCCGCTCGGCACGGGGGAGAGGGGGCGCCTGACGGGCTGCGTCTCCTGCGCTCCCCGGTGGCTCGTCGAACGGTGCTGCTGGGGGCCGCGGTCACCGCGGCCGGCGTGGCCGGAGGCGCGGCGCCGGATGCGGGCGCCGCGTCGGCGCCGAGCGTCTCGCGCACGCAGACGGTCGCGGCGTTCCCCTCGGCCCGGGACGTCGCCCGGGACCGGACGTACCAGTCGCTCTCGGCGAGCGATCTCCACCCCTCCGGGTTCCACCTGCCTGCGGACACCGTCCTGACGGTGGAGGTCGCAGCGGCGACCGCCGAGACGTGCCGGCTCGTGGTCGGGGCCCCGGACGCGGAGGCCGACGAGGCGAAGCGCGATCCGCGCGAGTACGACCTCGACGTGGGCGAGAACGTCGTGAAGGATCCGTACGGCGGGCCGCTGTACTGGAAGGCGATCGGCGCATCGGGTCGATTGGAGGCGACCGTGGGGGAGTCGGCGCAGCGCATGCCCTGCTTCGCGCACGGGACCACCACCGAGGGGGAGTTCCAGGATCAGTTGGTGAGCCGCGGGACGCCGTTCGTCGAGCTGGTGTCGGCGCACGCGCTGGTGACCGTCCAGCGCGAAGCGGCGCTCCGCTTCCGCGGGGAGGACCATGCCCGGCTGATGGCGACGTTCGAGGACCTGATCGCCATCGAGGACGCGTTCGCCGGCCTGGACGGCGCGACCGCGGTGGATGCCCGACTCGACAACCGATACCACTTCGTCACCCGCCCGGAGCGCATCGAAGGTGTCGGTGCCCTCGCGACACACGGCCACATGGTGTTCCCGGCGCCCATCCAGGACCGACTGCTGACGGTCGAGGGGCTGCGCATGCGCGGGTGGGGGATCTATCACGAGCTGGGTCACCAGCACCAGCAGACCGTCTATCGGCCCACCGCGCTGGGCGAGTCCACGGTCAACTGGTACTCCCTCGCGGTGAACCGCGCGTTCGGGGTGAAGTACGGCCAGGCGCCCCGACTGCACACGCCGGAGAGCAACGGCGAGACCGTATGGACGAGCGCCCCCGCCAAGATCGGGTCCAGGAGCGTGGACTTCCTGACCAGCTTCACCCCCATGGAGCAGCTCGTGATGTACGAACAGCTGCGCCTCGCCTACGGCACGGATCTCTTCCCCGACGTGCACAGGCTCGTCAGGGCCGAGAAGCCGAACCCGGGGGACTACTGGGACAGCGGATACCGGCTGGGGATGCTCGTGCTCTACCTGAGCAAGGCTGCGGGCGAGGATCTGCGGGAGTTCGCCGCCCAGTGGGGCATCGCGTACGACAGCGCGTTCGACGCGAAGATCGACGCCCTGGGCCTCCCCGAGCCGGCGAAGGACCTCACGAAGATCCGGGACGACGAAGGGGCCGCCCGCATGGCTGACATCCGCTCGTCCGCCTCGCTGCGAGAGGCGAACCGCATGGAGTGAATCCGCGGCGCGGGCGAGGAGCTGGGCCTTCTCGCGTCCCGTCGGGCCCGGATGACCTGGACGGCCCGGTTGGCCCGGATGGCCCGGGCAACTCGAATACTCGGACCGGTGTGGGTCGGTGTCGGATAGCGTAGGGTGACGGCAGCAAGACGTAAAACCATTCACACATGACGTGCATCGGACCACGGGATGCGCGGCGGCATCTCACCACGAGGAGTGTTCTGTCCATGGAGGACCTGCGGATCGGCATCATCGGCTTCGGGGCGCGCGGCAGCCTCTCGCGGCATGCGCACAAGCCGGGGGAGGGCTCGCGGGTCACGGTCGTCGTCGATCCCTCCGAGCGGGGCCGCGAGGACGCCCGCGCGCGCTTCGGCGACGAGGTCGCCTACGTCGCCTCGGTCGACGAGCTGCTGGCCGAGCACGAGGTCGATGCCGTGATGATCCTGGCTCCGGACTTCGCGCACGCCGGGATCGCCCTGCAGACCCTCGGCGCCGGCATCCCCACCTTCACCGAGAAGCCGATGGCGATCCGCGTCGAGGACACCGACGCGATGCTCCAGCTCGCGATGGAGAAGCGCACCCGCCTGTTCGTGGGGCACAACATGCGCCACATGCCCGTGATCCGCCAGCTCAAGGCGATCGTCGACTCCGGGCGGATCGGGAGGGTGCGCGCGATCTGGTGCCGCCACTTCGTGGGCGCCGGCGGCGACTTCTACTTCAAGGACTGGCACGCCGAGCGGGCGCGCGCCACCAGCCTGCTGCTGCAGAAGGGCGCGCACGACATCGACGTCATCCACTGGCTCGCCGGCGGCTACACCCGTCGCGTCTCCGGCATCGGCGACCTCGCCGTCTACGGCGACATCAGCGACCGCCGCGACAACTCCGACCGCCGCATGTGGGACTGGTTCGACGCCGAGACCTGGCCGCCCACGGAGCAGAAGGAGCTCAACCCCACGATCGACGTCGAGGACATCTCGATGCTCAACATGACGCTCGACAACGGCGTGCTCGCCTCCTACGAGCAGTGCCACTTCACGCCCGACTACTGGCGGAACTACACGGTGATCGGCGACGCCGGCCGCATCGAGAACATGGGTGACGGCGGCGGCGACCAGATCCACATCTGGGAATCCCGCAAGGGCGGCCCCGGCAGCCCCGACGCCGTCGAGGTCATCGACCGCGGGGACGGCGGACACGGCGGCGCCGACCCGAACCTCGTGGGCGAGTTCCTGCGCTTCGTGCGCGAGGGCGGCGCGACCGACGTCTCCGTGATCGCCGCGCGCGAGGCCGTCGCCACCGGCGTCTACGGCGCGGAGTCGATCCGCCACGGCGGGGTGCCCTACGACATCCCGGAGGTGCCCGCCGAGGTGCGCGCGTACTTCGACGGCGGCCAGGCCTGACGGATCGGCTGCCCGTCGCCCGTCGCCCGTCGTCCGCCGTCTCGCGGGGCTCACGGCCCCGCGGCCCGCGGAGGGCCTGCCGCTCCGACCTCAGTCGACGACGCAGAGGGCGGCGAAGGCCTCCCGGACGTCGGCGTCCGCGCTCGCCCCGGCGTGCAGCGGCCAGGCGGCCGCGACGAACCCGTCGGGCCGCACGAGCAGCAGCCGGTCGGGTCGGGCGCTGCCCGTGGGATCGGCCGGCAGCGAGAAGGGGCCCTCGATCCAATCCGGCACGGCGGCCGGGCGCTCGGCGCGGGCGCCGTGGACGAGCAGCCTCCAGCTCATCGCGCGCAGGTGCTCGGCGTTGTGGGGCGTCGGGGGCAGGCGCACGCCCACGATCCGGTCGCGCGCCCACCGCGGGAGCGGGCCGCCCTTGGCCACCGCGTGGTAGCGGATGCGGTACTGGCCGAGCCACCCGGCGATGCGCGGGCCCTGTGAGGAGGCGAGCAGGCGCGGCGCGACCGCACCGGCGAGGTCCCGCAGCCTGCGCCGCGCGAAGGCGTGCACCGGGCCGGTGCGCGCGATCAGCCCGAAGGCGCTGTCCGTCGCGCGGATGAGAGTGAGAGCGACGGGTCGCCGCTCCGCCTCGTAGCGATCGATCGCGTCCGACGCCAGATGCCCTGCGGCGATGTCCGCGAGCAGGTGGGCGAGGCCGTGGGCGTCCTGCAGGCCCGTGTTCATGCCCTGGCCGCCCACGGGGGAGTGCACGTGCGCGGCATCTCCCGCCAGCAGCACGGGACCCACCCGGAAGCGGTCGGCCACACGGTGGTGCACCCGGTAGGAGGAGAACCAGTCCAGGTGCGCGAACGTGATGCCCAGGTCCTCCTGCGCCCCGGCCAGCGCCTCCTGTGCGGAGGGGTGCGCCGCGCCGTGCAGCCAGATCAGACGGGCGTGGCCGTCCGGTCCCATGGGGAAGACGACCGCGAAACGGCGCTCGCCGAAGCGCGCCGAGAGCGCCGACTCGGGCACGCCCTCCACCCCGCGCAGGTCCGCGACGCAGAAGGTCGCGTCGTCCGTGACGCCCTCGAAGGCGAGGCCCAGCCGATGGCGCACGGGCGAGCTCGCCCCGTCGGCCCCGATCAGCCAGCGCGCATGGATGCGCTGCGGCCCCGTCGGCCCGTCCACCATCGCCTCGACGCCGTCGGGTGCGTCGGGAGCGCCGACGAGGAACGAGCGCAGTTCGTGCCCGTAGCGGACCGGGCACCCCTCCTCCTCGAGCGCCGCGGAGAGCAGCTGCTCGGTGCGGGACTGCTCGAAGACGTGGACGCCGGGGAACGGCGTCCGCCCCTCCTGCAGGGGCGCGATGTCGATCCGCACGGGTGAGGCCGCGTCGCCGATCTGGATCCCGGTGGCGAGGGTGTCGGCGGCGAGCACGGGCTCGGAGAGTCCGAGCTGGTCGAGGATCTCGAGGCTGCGCGCCTGCACGACGAGCGCCCGCGACTCCCGGGTGGGGCCGTCCTTCGCGTCGACGACGAGGGTGCGCAGTCCGCGCCGGTGGGCGACGAGACCCGCCATCAGGCCGGTCGGGCCGGCGCCGACGACGAGGACGTCGTACGGGCTGGTGTGGGTCTGCGGTGACATGGCGGGCGCCTCCTCGAGCCGGACCCGGGTCCGGGCACCAGCCTAGTTCCGCCCGTGCACGGGCTGCCGCCCGGCGATCACCTCGAGCAGGCGCGCGGCCTCGTCGCGACCGGCGTCGCGACCGGGACCGAACCACTTCCGGGTGTCGGCCGGCGGCTCCTGGCCCGTGAGGATCTCGCGGACGGCACCGGTGGTGACCCTGTTCAGGTGCGTGGACACGTTGATCTTCGTCATCCCGGCGGCGACCGCGTCGCGGATCCCCTGATCGCTCACTCCCGAGGAGCCGTGCAGCACGAGCGGCACCTCGACCCGGTCCGCGATCGCGCGGATGAGGTCGAGGTCCAGGGTGGCGTCGCGCGTGGTCATCGCGTGCGAGGAGCCGACGGCCACCGCGAGCAGGTCCACGCCAGTGTCCGCGACGAACTGCGCGGCGTCGCCCGGGTCCGTGCGGGCCGACGGGTCGTGCACGCCGTCCTTGCCGCCCACCTCGCCGAGCTCGGCCTCGAGGCTCACGCCGCGCGCGTGCGCCTTCGCGGCGACCTCTCGGGTGCGCGCGCGGTTCTCGGCGTCGGGCAGCTTCGAGCCGTCGTACATGATCGAGGTGAAGCCCAGCTCGAGCGCCTCGTCCACGAGGCCGAGGTCGTCGGCGTGGTCGAGGTGGACGACCACGTCCTGGGCGCAGCGCCGGCCGATCTCGAGGGTCGCGAGCGCGATCGGGGCGAGCGCGCCGTGGTACGTCGCGGCGTTCTGGCTGATCTGCATGACGATCGGCAGGCCGGTCCGCTCCGCCGCGGCGGAGAACGCCTCGGCGTTCTCGATGTGGACGACGTTGAAGGCGGCGAGGCCGCGGTGCGCGGCGCGGGCCTGCTCGGCCAGCGGGGCGAGTGCGCTGAGGGTCATGGCTGCTCCAGGGGGTGAGAGGGAGGCATGGGGGCCGTGGGATCCGTGGGGGATGTGGGCGCCGTGGAGCACGGGGCGGACGGGACGGTCGGTCCGGACGGGACCTGTTCGACGGTGATCGCGCCGCGCAGCTCCTGCGCGAGTGCCCGGTCGATCTCGCCGGCGACGGGCCGCGTCACGGCGCTCGCGCTGACGGCGACGGCGCTGCGCAGCAGGTCAGCGAGCCCCTCACCGCAGGCGAGAGCGCGGGAGGCGGCGGCGACGGAGGCGTCGCCCGCACCCGTGGGGTTGCCGCTGAGAGCACGCGGCGGTGCTGCGCGGAGGGCGGCGTCGGCCGTGACGGCGAGCATGCCCTCGGGCCCCAGGGAGCACAGCACCGCACCCGCGCCCAGCGCGATGAGCGAGCGGCAGGCGGCGATCGGGTCGTCGATCCCGGTGGCCGCACGCACCTCGCCGAGGTTCGGCTTCAGCACCGAGGCGCCCGCGCGCGCGGCGTCCAGCAGGGCCGGTCCCGAGGTGTCGACGACGACCGGCAGGCCCGCCCCGCGCAGCTCGGCGACCAGGGCGCTGACGTCCTCGCCCGTCATGCCCGGAGCGAGGGATCCGCTGATCACGACGACGTCGGCGCCCTGTGCGCGCTCGCGGACGCCCGCGAGGACGCGGTCGCGCTCCTCGGGCGAGAGCAGCGGGCCGGGCTCGTAGAAGCCGGTCGCGCCCTCGGGGTCGACGACGGTCACGGTGCGGCGGGTCGCCCCCGCGACGCGGGTCCACGCCTGCTCGACGACGCCGTGCTGAGCGGTCCCGTGGACGTCGGACCCGTCGGACCCGCCCGCCGCGTCTCCGTCGGCACCGTCGAGCAGCCCCACGAGCTCCTCGCCGGAGGCGCCGCCGACGGGGCCGACGAGCACCGAGCTCTCGCCGAGCGCGGCGAGCACGCGGGCGACGTTCACGCCCTTCCCGCCGGCGACGGTCCGCACCCGCTGCACCCGCTGCTCGCCGTGCACGGGGACGGGACCGGCGACCTCGTAGGTGACGTCGAGCGCGGGGTTCGGGGTGAGCACCAGGATCATGACGCGCGCACCATCCCCGCCAGCCCGGCGCCCTGGCAGCCGGCCCACATGCCCAGCGAGGACGGGAGCACCGGGGGAGTGGGCACCACGCCCAGACGTCCGGAGATCGACGCCTCGAGGGTGTCCAGCACGATCGGTCCCCCTTCGGCCAGACCGCCGCCGATGACGACGGGCAGGGTGCCCACGCTCGAGATGATCGTCGCGAGCGCCTGGCCCAGAGTGTCCAGGGCGCTGAACAGGATCCTCTCGGCGTGCGCGTCGCCCGCGCGGGCGCGATCCACGACGGCGCGGGCGGCGGGGCGTCCGCCGTCGGTGGTGACGAGGGAGTGGGCGTCGGGGTCGATCTGCTCGGCGAAGCGTCGGCCGATGGCGGAGGCCGAGGCGACCTCCTCGAGGCGCATCATCCGCCCCGTGAACGGCTCCTCGACGCGCACCTGTCCGATCTCGCCGGTGAAGCGGTCGCCGAAGACGGCGCCGTCGTGCACCACGGCCGCGGCGATCCCGGTGCCGATGGGGACGAAGATGAGGTCGGCGAGCGGCGGGGCGCCCGCGCCGCCCGCGGCGGAGCGCTGGGTGAACAGGCGTCCCGCGCCCCAGGCGGCCTCTGCCATCCCGCCCGCGCGCACGTCGTGCGCGAGGGCGAGCGGCGCGTCGAGGTGCTCGCGCAGTAGCCGCCCGAGCGCGAGCTCCTTCCAGCCCAGGTTGACGGCGAGCTCGACGACCTCGCGCTCCTCGTCGATGATCCCCGGCACCGCGACGCCCACGGGGGTGTCGGCACCGAGGCGGGCCAGGGCGCGCAGCCGCGCCGTCTGCTCGGCGATCATCGCGGCCAGCTCGGCCGGGTCGTGCGGTGTGGGCAGCGAGTAGGGGACGGTGAGGGCGCCGTCGGGCGCGACCGCGCCGATCTTCGTGCGGGTGCCGCCGACGTCGACCCCGATCGCGGGGCGGGTCGGGGCAGGGTGCGTCGGGGCGAGGTGCGTCGTGCTCGTCATCGGTCCTCTCAGCCCAGGTGGACGGCGCGGGTGAGATGGCGCGGGGCATCGGGGTCCAGGCCCTTCGCCTCGGCGCGGCGCACCGCCCACAGGTGGACGGCGACGAGCTGGGCCAGCGGGTCCAGACCCGAGTCGACGAAGGCGGATCCCGCCTGCTCGGTCTGCGCCGCCAGTCCCTCCGGCGCGGGTCCGAACTGGTAGGTGATGCGCCCGGGCTGGGCGATCGCGATCGGGCCGTGCCGGTACTCCATCGCGTAGTAGGACTCGGTCCAGGACTGCGAGGCCTCGCGCATCTTCAGGCCGGCCTCGTCCGCGAGGCCCTTGGTCCATCCGGTGCCCAGGAAGGTGATCTGGTCGGCGTCGATCCAGGACTGCCCGATGTCGCGCCCCAGCACGGTCCGCGCGTCGGCGATCGCGCCGCCGAGGTCCTCGCCCAGGGAGGCGCGCAGCAGGGCGAGCGCGCTGGTGGCGAAGCGCGTCTGGACCACGGACGTCTCGTCGGCGAAGTCGAGGACGATCTCGGCGTCGGCGTGCTCGCTCGCGGGGCCGTCCGCGACTGCGGTGAGGAGGACGCTCGGGGTGCCCGAGACGCCCTTCAGGACGTCGATGATCTCGGTCGTGGTGCCGCTGCGGGAGAGCGCGATGACGCGGTCGTAGCTGCGGGCCGGGGAGACCTCGGTCGGGGTGAGGGCATCGGTGACGCCCTGGCCTGCGGCTTCGCGCAGCTTCGCATAGGCGATCGCCATGAACCACGAGGTCCCGGCGCCCACGATCAGCACGCGCTCGCCGGGAGTCGGCAGCAGATCGCGCACCTCGGGCAGCAGGTCGATCGCCTGCTGCCAGGTCTCGGGCTGGGTGCGGAGCTCGTTCTCGGTCGCGCTGGTCATCGCGTCTCCTTCGGGGTGGGCGGGTGCTCATGAGGCCGACGAGATGCTCGGCGACGGACGCTCGCACCACGGAGTGCGTGATGCGGAGTGATTGTTTGTGAGCATATCCAATCAGAACGAGCAATGTCACGCAGTTGGACGAACGGGTCCAGTGAGCGGTCCCAGCACGCTCCGGCTGTCGGTCGGCCGTCGGCCGGCCGTCCTGTCGCCCGTCGACCCGTGCGCCGTCACACCGCGACCGGCACGCCCTTCCTGCGGACTCGCCCCCGACGGTCCGCCCGGGTCGCTTACCCTCGATGCAGCGATCCCAGACCGCACACCCACCGCAGACCGCAGGACGAGGAGGCGCCCGGTGCCCAGCGACGCAGTGCCGAGCACCCCCGCGGGGTCCGGCTCCGAGGACTCCGCCGATTCCTCCTCGACGACTCCCGCCCGCGGTCGGCGCCAGCGCCTGGACCGGATCCTCGACCTCGTCATCGAACGCGGGCACGTGCGCGTGGACGAGCTCGCGAGCGATCTCGGCACCTCGCCCGCGACCGTGCGCCGCGACCTCGACAGCCTCGCCGCGCAGCAGCTCGTGATCCGCAGCCACGGCGGGGCCTCCGCGCACCCCGACGCGAGCGCACTGCCCATGCGCTACCGCTCGACCCGTCACGCCGATGCGAAGGACGCGATCGCCCGCGCCGCCGTGGACATGCTGGTCCCCGGCACCGTCGTCGGCCTGAACGGCGGCACCACCACGACAGCCCTCGCGCACGAGCTCGCCTCGCGCGACGCGATCCGCGAGGCCTCCCGCCCCACGACCCTGGTCACGAACGCCCTGAACATCGCCCAGGAGCTCGCGGTGCGTCGCCACCTGCAGCTCGTGGTCACCGGCGGCATCGTCCGCGGCGGGAGCTTCGAGCTGGTGGGCGGCTGGGCCGAGCAGATGCTCGAGCAGATCCGCATCGACCTGCTGTTCCTCGGCGTCGACGGGATCAGCGCGCGCGACGGCGCCCGCACCCATGACGAGGCCGAGGCCCTGATCTCCGCGCGGCTCGCCGAGCGCGCGGAGAAGGTCGTCGTCCTCGCGGACTCCTCGAAGATCGGCGCCGGCGCCTTCGCGCGGATAAGCTCGACCGAGGACCTCGACGCCGTGGTCACCGACCCGGACGCCGACGCCGATGCCCTCGCCGCCCTGCGTGAGGCGGGCGTCGAGATCGTCATCGCAGATGGAGGCTCCCGATGAACAGCACCGGCCGTCCGGCGACCCTCGCCGACGTCGCGAAGAGGGCAGGGGTGTCCGTCGCGACCGCGTCGTTCGTGCTCTCCGGGCGCGGGGGCGAGCGCTCCTCGGGGTCGCCGGAGACCAAGGCGAAGGTGCGCGGCGCGGCCGAGGAGCTCGGCTACGTGCCCAACCGCAATGCCCGCTCCCTGCGCACCGGTCGCAACGGCGGCATCGTGCTGGCGCTCGGCATGGTCGAGGACCCGTGGGGCCTGAGCCTCGCCGGCGCGGTGCGCGACCGCGCCCTCCCGCAGGAGCTCTCGACCCTGCTCCTGGGCGACGAGCGCTGGTTCGAGTTCCTCTCCGGCTCGACCTTCGACTGCTCCTGCGTGACCAGCGTCGACGTCACCCCGGAAGGCCCCGAGCAGGTCCGCCATCTGGCGCGCGGGCAGTGCGGGATCGTCGCCTTCAGCGAGCGCATCGAGCCCGAGCGCTTCGACGTCATCTCCTCCTCGGCCCAGCCGGCCGTGCACGCCGCCTACCGGCGACTGCGCGCACGCCACGACTCCGTCGCCTTCATGACCGGGAGGACGATCGATCCCGAGCGGCGTCCCTACTACCCTTCGCGCGCGCACGCCTTCCTCGACGCGGCCGTGGAGGCGGGCGACGCCCGCGGCGGCGACCTGGTGCATGCCAGCGGCACCGATCGACAGCAGAGCTTCGAGTACTCCCAGAGATGGCTCGAGGGGCCGGACCGGCCGACGGCCGTCATCTGCTCGACGGGATACCTCGCGCTGGCGCTGCAGGTCGCCGCCATGCACGCGGGCATCTCCGTCCCCGACGACCTCGAGATCATCTCCATCGGCGACGTCCCCGCCGACGCCCAGATGCTGGGCCCGATCAGCTACTACGGCGTCCAGGACGTGTTCGCGCGGATGGCCGACATCATCGTCGGGCGCGCGCTCGACCGCGAGGGCACCCCCGGGCGGCTGCACCGCTTCGACTGGGAGTTCTTCCCGGGCGGCACCACGGTCGACGGAGCCGACGGCGCCTGAGTCCCGGGGCAGGACTGCTCGACGCGCGCCCGTCGGTGCACATCTCTCGACGCGCACCCGCGCGAAGCGCCCGTCGGCCGCTCCTGCGGCCTCTACGCTGGATGCCATGCCCACCACCTCCGGCTCCACGACGTCGTCGGCCGTCGCCTCCCAGCCCTCCGCCTCCCTCAGCACGTGGTCCCTGCCGGGGCTCGAGCTCACCGACGTGCGCGTGAGCGCGCCCCTGGACCACGCGGACCCGTCGGGCCCGCGCATCGAGGTCTTCGCGCGCGTCGCGACCGCCCCCGGCGGCGAGGACCGTCCGCTGCTCGTCTACCTGCAGGGAGGCCCCGGCTCCGAGGCGCCGCGCCCCAGCGCGCATCCGGCCAACCCGCCGTGGCTCGCCCGCGCGCTCCAGGACTATCGCGTGGTGATGCTCGACCAGCGCGGCACCGGGCAGTCGACCCCCGTCGGCCTCGACACCGCGCTGCCCGAGGGGGCGATCGACGTCGTCGCGCCCCCGGGTGCGGACCACTCGGCCCCCGTGACCCTGCGCGAGGCGAGCCCCACCCAGCAGGCCGACTACCTCTCCCACTTCCGGGCCGACGCGATCGTCGAGGACGCGGAGCTGGTCCGCGAGGCCCTCGGTGCCCGCACGTGGAGCCTGCTGGGCCAGTCCTTCGGCGGCTTCACGGCCCTGCGCTACCTCAGTGCACACGCGTCATCGCTGGATGCGGCGATGTTCACCGGGGGCCTTCCCAAGATCGGCCCCGATCTGGACGTGGTCTACGAGACCACCTGGCAGGGCATGATCCGCCGCAGCGAGGCCCACTACGCACGCTTCCCGGGCGACCGCGACCGCATGCGCCGCCTCGCCGAGCTGGCCGTCGCGGGCCGGCTCGTCCTCGGCGACGGCGAGCTGGTGGGCGTGGAGCGGCTGCGGCGCCTCGGGCACCTGCTGGGCGCCTCGGGCGGCGCGGAGAAGCTGCACTTCCTGCTCGAGAACGAGCCCGACAGCCCCGTGCTGCGCCACGACCTCGCCGCCGCGCTCCCGTTCGGCGGCCGCAACCCGATCTACGCGGTGCTCCACGAGTCCTGCTGGGCCGACGGCGTCGCCATGGACTGGGCGGCCGAGCGCACCATGCCCGAGGCGGTGCGACAGGACCCGACCCTGCTCGCGGGGGAGCACATGCACCGCGAGGCGATCAGCGAGGACCCCGAGCTCGCCCCCTGGGCGCAGGCCGCCGATCTGCTGGCCGCGCGCGAGTGGCCCGCGCTCTACGACCCCGAGGCGCTGCGCGCGGCCGACGTGCCCGTCGCCGCGGCCGTCTACTACGACGATGCCTACGTCCCGCGGGAGTTCTCCCTCGCCACTGCCGATCTGCTGCCGGACGCGACCTGCTGGGTCACCAGCGAGTACCAGCACAACGGCCTGCGGGCGAGCGGCGAGGGCGTGCTCGACCATCTGATCGGGATCGTGCAGGGCACGCGCGTGGCGTGATGCCGGCGGGGTGCGCGCGCGGCGGGGCGCCCCCGCGGCGCGGTGGCCGCGCTGCGGGGCCGGTTGCCAGCGGGGAATCTCGCGCGGCGGGGTGTCATGGACGGGCCGATGCTGGGGAGCCGTGGCGATATCGCCACGGCTCCCCAGCATCGGCCCGGTCGCGACACGCAGCCCGGAGCCGGGGTGCGGGACGTTGCAGACTCGATCGGCCCGCGCTCAGCTCTCCGCGCGGATCCCCTTGGCCAGACCCTGCACCCGGAACTGCTGCACGTGGTACGGCCAGTCCGGTCCCGTGTGCCACTGCGAGACGGTGAGGTGGAGGTCGTCGAGGGTCGAGCCGGGCACGATGTACCCGCCGTAGAGCTGCGCCACGCGCTCGTCGTCCTCATGCCCCCAGTCGCAGCCCCACAGCAGCGTCTCGGAGAACGCGCCCTCGCGCAGCCCGGTCACGGACGTCGCGGCCAGCAGGTCGATCCTGTAGAGCCCCGCGTTGAAGAAGGTGAGCACGAAGCGGTCCTCGACCGTGCGCAGGCACATCTCGCCCACGGAGCCGCCGACCACCGGCTCCGGGTCCGCGCCCCACTCCCAGGTCGTCTTCGCCTCGTCGGTCGGCCCGAAGGTCTCGTAGGCCGAGGCGTCCAGGATCTTCGCGTCCTTCACCCGCTGCAGGATCGCGCCCTTGTCGCGCTGGAAGCCCGTGGTCAGCAGGTACACCCAGTCGCTCGCCGGGTCCTTGCACCAGGTCGCCTGCTGGGACAGTCCATCCAGGTGGTCGCCGGGGAACATCTCCGCGCCGCGCTCCCAGGTCTCCCCGGAGTCCTTCGAGGACCAGATCTCCGTGCGCACCACGTTGCCGAAACCGGCGTTGGCCTGCACCCACAGGTGCATGGTGTCGCCCAGGGTGATCACGTCCCCGGGCAGGTACGTGCTGATCTCGCCGCCGTGGTCGTAGTCGATGAGCTGCTCGGCGCGCGCCCCGCCCACGGCGCCTGTCCACTGCAGACCGCTCGCGGCCGGCCGGCGCCGGTCCTTGGCGTACAGGGCGACGGGGGAGGTCCAGCGGCCCGATCCCACCTTCGCGCCCTCGAAGGTGTCGCCGAAGACCACCAGGAGGCGGCCGTCGGGTGTGCGGCAGGGGACGCCCAGGTCGGTCGCCTCGAAGCCGTACTCGGTGGTGAGGCCGGGGCCGGTGAGGGTCGCCGTGCGGGTCACGCGCGGGCGGCGGTACGACGGGTTCGGACGCGGCCTGGGGCGGCGTCGGCCGCGGGCGCGCTCGCCGTCTGCGCGAGCGCCGCGGCGCCGAGGGTTCCGGCGCCGATCGCGAAGGCTCCGCCGCGCAGCACGGAGGAGCGGGGGATCGAGGCGTCGTCGGGAGAGTTCCGGTTCTCGGGTGCGTGGTGCACGGTGGACCCCTTCGTCGGTGGGCATGCGCCGTCGCATGCGCACCGCACTGTACCGACGGCGGCACGTCCTGGCAATCGTTTACTCATTCGTGGAGCCGGGGGTCGGCGCGCCTCGGCACCCCGCACGCGCGCCGTGGAGCACGAGCGACGTGCGTCGGCCCGCCCGTCCGGCGTTTACTTCCCCCGCGGGCCGCTCTAGAGTGGCCGGAATCCGCGAAAACGTTTAGCGACCCGCGGGCCCGCGTCTCCAGCGTCGGAGCGCGCGCCTGCGGAGAACGGGCTGCCGATGCACACGACCCCGCCGCCGCCCCCTGGTCCGTCGGCGCCCGATCTCACGGTGCTCTCCGAGGCGCGCACCTTCTCGATCAGCGCCGAGAACCCCACCGGCGCGCCCGGGCAGGGCGGGCGCGCCGAGCGCGGCGAGCACGAGACAGCCTGGGCGTCGCGCGAGCTGCCCATCGGCTGGAAGAAGTCCCCGTGCATCGACCTGCCCGGGCGCAGCACGCGCACCTTCGTGGACGTCGAGGGGCCCGGGATCATCCAGCACATGTGGATCACCGTGCTGCCCGAGCACCTGCGCTCCCTCGTGCTGCGCGTGTTCTGGGACGACGAGGACGAGCCGTCGATCGAGGTGCCGCTCGGCGACTTCTTCTGCCAGGGCTGGGCCCGGTTCGCGCCCGTGACCTCGCAGATGGTGACCGTCGCCCCCGCCGGTGGGCTGAACTGCTACTGGCCGATGCCGTTCTCGCGCCGGGCGCGCATGGAGATCGAGAACCTCTCCACCGAACCGGTCGAGGGCTTCTTCTACCAGGTCACCGGCTCCTTCGAGGACGTCACCGGCCGCGACCTGCGCCTGCACGCGCAGTGGCGGCGCTCCGATCCCGTGGACGCCCAGTCGCCGCACGTCATCCTCGACGGCGTGCGCGGCGCAGGGCACTACGTCGGCACCTACCTCGCGTGGGAGACCCACCGCACCGCCTGGTGGGGCGAGGGCGAGGTGAAGGTCTACATCGACGACGACCTCGAGGGAGCACGGCACGGAGAGGGCGGCGAGGGCCTCGAGGCGCCGAGCATCTTCCCGACGATCTGCGGCACCGGGACCGAGGACTACGTGGGCGGCGCCTGGGCCTTCGAGCACCCCGCCGGCGCCTACGCCGAGTACTCGACGCCGTACCTCGGGATGCCCCAGGTGATCCGTCCCGACGGCTTCGGCGACTCCCTCACCCGCTTCGGCCTCTACCGCTGGCACGTGCCGGATCCGATCCGCTTCCGCGAGCGGATCCGCGTCACCGTGCAGGCCCTCGGCTTCGCCCGGCCCGTCGACGGGAGGGTCCGCTACCGCCCGCTGCGCGAGGACGTCGCGACCACCGCGTTCTGGTACCAGACGGAGCCGCACGCGCCCTTCGCCGAGGACCCGCACCGGCAGGCGCCCACCTGGGACGGCATGGATGTCACCTGAGCCCCGGGCCGAGGGGACCCGCGCCCCGCTCGAGGACCCGTCCGACGCCCCGCCCGTCGGCCTGCGCCCCGGCCGCAAGCGCCATCTGCTCGACGCCTCCCCGACGCCGGGCACGCCCTGGTACATCAACGACCACACGCTCGTGCGCGACGCACGCGGCAGCTGGCACGTCTTCGGCATCTGGCACCCCGAGCCCGCCGCCCCGCTGGACGAGACGTTCTTCCTCCACGCCTCGACGCGCTCGCTCGAGGCACCGGAATGGAGCATCCACGATCCCGTGATGCACGCCCGCACGGACCTGGGGGAGACCCACGTCTGGGCGCCGCACGTGATCCGCCACGACGGCCGCTTCTGGATGTTCTACTGCGGCGGCACGGTCGACCACGCGCGCTACCGGATCGAGCTCGCCACCAGCACCGACCTGTTCACCTGGGAGCACCACGCGGGCGGTCCGCTCTGCGAGGACGGCTTCGACGCCCGCGACCCGATGGTGCTGCGCGAGGGCGGGCGCTGGCTCATGTACTGCACGCGCACCTCGCGGCCGGACGGCGGCTTCCACGAGGTCTCCGTGCGCGAGAGCAGGGACCTCGTCACCTGGTCCGCGCCGTGCGTGGCCTACAGGTCCGCGCAGAGCGGGACCGTCGGCGGCCCCACCGAGTCCCCCTTCGTGGTGCCCGTGCTTCCCGACGGCTCGGTCGGGATCGTCGGCAGCGACGGGGTCGACGAGACCCGCGGGGCCGACGGTGCGATCGGGTCGGCCCCGGCCGACGAGCCGCTCGGCTGGATCCTCTTCGTCTGCGAGTCGGGTCAGTACGACCGGACCCTCGCCTATTTCTCGCGCGACCCCGAGCGCTTCGAGGACGCGGGCGCCATCGACGTCGACCTCGACGAGCACTGCGCGGAGATCGTCGTCGACCCCGAGGACCCCTCGCGGCTGTGGGTCACCGGCGGGGGGTGGGGGAGG
>NZ_JAKRMO010000062.1:0-25891 GCF_022346485.1 Brachybacterium sp. ACRRE
GGGGGAGGAAGGGGGCGTGGTCTCGAGCATCGGGAGGACCTGCTCGAGGATCGGCTCGGCAGGGGCGAGGGTCGCGGCGTGGGTGCGGCCGGGCAGGGGGACGAAGCGCGCGTCAGGCATCAGCGCCGCCGCGCGCTCGGACTCCTCGAAGCGGGGATGGTCGCGATCCCCGGCCATCCACAGCGCGGGGACCGGGCACGCGGAGAGCTCGGCGTCGGGGATGCCGGGGGTCGTCTCGGTCGCCGTGAACAGGGCGGCCATCGCAAGGGGGTCGGCGGCGAGGAAGGCGGTGCGGGTGCCGCGGTCGCGTCGGCCGGTGACCTCGGGTCCCAGGCCCTGCGCCTGGCAGAAGCCCTCCATGCCCTCGCTGCGCAGGGTCTCGACGGTGCCGGGGAAGAACACGGTGTCCACCGAGCCCTGCTGCGCGGAGGCGGAGCCGCCCAGGGAGACCAGGTGCGTCACGCGCTCGGGACGGCGCACGGCCGCGGTGACGGCGATGCGCGCGCCGAGCGAGTAGCCGATCAGCGCCGCGCGCTCGATGCCCTCGGCGTCGAGGACGGCCATCAGGTCCGCGACGAACGCGTCCTGGGCATAGGCCGACGCCTCGTGCGGGGCGTCGGACCGTCCGTGCCCGCGCAGGTCGATGCGGATCACCGTGCGCTCGCTCTTCAGCGCGTCGACGTACCCGTAGGCGCGCCAGATCGCGCGCGAGAGCACGGAGCCGTGGAGGAGGACGACCGCGGGCCCGGAGCCGGTCACGTCATAGGCGATGCGGGCGCCGTCGGCGGGGGAGGGGATCTTCGGCACGGGCCGACGGTAGTCCTCGGCGCGCAGGAGCGGCAAAGCCGTCCCGCGCGCCGGGGCGTGCCCGGTCAGTGGCCGACGGGGGACTCCTCGACCTTCGCGAGCTGCAGGAGGTCCTCGGGGTCCAGCGCGATGTCGTCGACCGCGAGGTTGTCCTCGAGGTGGGCGACGGAGGCGGTGCCGGGGATCAGCAGCACGTTCTCGTACTGGGCGAGCAGCCAGGCCAGAGCGACCTGCGTGGGCGCGACGCCGTGCTTCTGGGCGACGGCGGCGATGCGCGGATCGGCCGCGATCTTCGCGGGGCCGCCCGTGAAGGCCGAGCCCAGCGGGAAGTACGGGACGAGGGCGAGGCCGTGCTCGCGGGCGACCTCGAGCGCCTCCTGCCCGGAGCGGTCCAGGATCGAGTAGGGGTTCTGCACCGAGACCACGCCGGCCGCCTCGACCGCGCGGCGCACCGTGGCGGCCGGGACGCTCGAGATGCCGATCTGGGCGATCTTGCCCTGTTCGCGCAGCGTCACCAGGGCGGCGAGCTGCTCCTCGAGGTCCGGCTCCTCGCCGCCGGGGGCGTCGAGCTCGTAGCGGCGCAGGTTCACCATCGCCAGCTGCTCGGTGCCCAGGGCGCGCAGGTTCTGCTCGACCTGCTCGACGAGCTGATCGGGTTCGCCCGCGGGCAGCCACTCGCCCTTCTCGCCGCGCTGCGCGCCGACCTTCGTCACCAGACGCAGGTTCTCGGGATAGGGGTGCAGGGCCTCGCGGATGAGGTCGTTGACGACGTCGGGGCCGTAGAACTGGGCGGTGTCGATGTGGTCCACGCCGAGCTCGACGGCGCGGCTCAGCACCTTCTTGTTGTTCTCGGGATCGGCGGGCGGCCCGAAGACGCCCGGGCCGGCGAGCTGCATGGCGCCGTATCCGACGCGGCGGACGGCGAGGTCTCCGATATGTCCAGTGCTCATGGGGGACATCCTGCGCCTCGGCGACCGGGAGCGCCAACGGGTGCGCTGTGGGCGGAATGAGTCTCGGCTCTCGACGAGCGCTCCGGCGATGCGTACACTTTTCTGTACAGGTTGTGATCGGAGTGCGACACGAGGGAAGAGGCGGCCATGAAGACGATGAGCTACACGGAGTCCCGTGCGCGCTACGCAGAGGTGCTCGATGGCGTCGTCGACGATCGCGAGGAGGTCGTCATCACCCGCGCGGGTCATGACCCGGTCGTGATCCTCTCGCTCGAGGACTACGAGTCGTTGCGCGAGACCGCGTATCTCATGCGGTCGCCGCGCAATGCTCGTCGTCTCCTGGATGCGATGGAGCGGCTCGAGTCCGGAGCCGGGAGCGCGCACGAGCTGATCGAGGACGACGGTCCGGATCCGGAGCGGGCCTGAGATGCGGCTCGTCTGGGACGAGAACGCATGGGAGGACTACCTCTGGTGGCAGGCGCAGGATCGCAGGGTGCTCCGCCGCATCAATGCACTCCTCAAGGACATCGCCCGGAACGGGAACGAGGGGATCGGGAAGCCCGAAGCCCTCAAGCACGACTTCGCCGGCTACTGGTCCCGCCGGATCACCGACGAGCACCGGCTCGTCTACAAGCTCGTGGACGCGGAGGAAGTGCGCATCGCCGCGTGCCGGTACCACTACGGGTGAGGCCGGCGGGGAAACCCCTCGCCATCCCCGGCGGCGCCGCGTAGATTCGCACGCCATGAGCACTGGAGCCTCCCCGCGTCCCGATGCGGCCGACGTCTTCGACCACCTGCGCGCCGAGGACGGCGAGCACGTGGGCTATATGGAGATGACCGCCGACGGCGGCTTCGTCCCCTACGACCTGCTGTGGCAGCGCCGCGGCGAGCCGATGGACCTCGACGAGGCGGAGGCCGTGCTCGACGGGATCGGCCTGCGGCTGCTCGCCGAGGACTGGCTGCTGCAGGAGGAGGCGGGCTGGACGCGCGTGCGCATCCGCGAGATCGATCGCGACCGCGTCGTCGTCGGCCGCGCGATCGAGAACATGTCCGCCCACGTCGCCAAGGCCATCGACCTGGTGGGAGGCATCGACGTCGCGCTGCCCACCGACCGGCTGCGGCTCGCGGACGCCGCGAGCTGAGGGGGACGCCGTGCACCTCGAGAACATCGTCATCGACGCGGTCGATCCGCACCGCCTGGGCGGCTTCTGGCGGCAGCTGCTGGACGCCGAGCCCCTCACCGACGGGCTGGAGGGCGTCGAGATGCGCGTGCACCTCGATCCCGGGACCGACCCCGAGCCGGGCGCCTTCCTCGACGTCTGCCTCCAGCCCGTCCCTGTGCCGCCGACCGAGCCGCTGCGCCTGCACCTCGATCTGCTCGGCGGGACCGCGCAGGCCGAGATCGTCGAACGGGCTCTCGCCCTCGGCGCACGGCACCTGGACATCGGACAGGGCGACGTGCCGTGGGCGGTGCTGGGCGACGTCGAGGGCAACCCCTTCTGCGTGATGGAGGAGCGCGCGGCCTATCGCGGCACGGGCCCGATCGCCGCGCTCCCGCTCGACTCCGCCGATCCCGCGCGCGACCGGGAGTTCTGGTCGTGGCTGACGGGATGGACGCCGGTCGCGGGCGTCGCCGACGCGTCCCTGCGCCATCCCTCGCGCCGCGGGCCGCTGCTCGAGATGTGCGCGGAGCCCGCCCCCAAGGGCGCGGCCGACGGCAAGAACCGGATCCACCTCGACGTGCGGCTCGGAGCGGGGGAGGACGCCGATGCGGTCGCAGCGGAGATCATCGCGCGAGGCGGCGCCGAGCAGCACCCCGACTGGGGCGACCTGCCCTGGCGGGTGTTCACCGACCCCTCGGGCAACGAGTTCTGCGTGCTGCCCGCGCCGTCGGGGGCCTGAGCCGACGGCGCCGACGGGGCGGTCCGCCTCCGCCGATCGTCGGCCTCAGCGGGCGGTCGGGAACATCTGCGCCCGGGCATCGGAGGAGGAGATGACCTCCTTGCCGAAGGGGAAGCAGGTGACCGGGATCAGCTTGATGTTCGCCCAGGCCAGCGGGATGCCGATGATCGTGACGGCCTGCGCGACGGCGGTCAGCACGTGCGCGATCGCCAGCCACAGCCCGGCGACCAGGAACCAGATCACGTTGCCCACGGCGCTCATCGCGCCGCCGCGATGGGTGTCCACGACCTCGCGCCCGAAGGGCCAGATCACGAAGCCGGCGATCCGGAAGGACGCCAGGCCGAAGGGGATCGTGACGACCAGGATGCAGGCGATGATCCCGGCCAGGACGTAGCCGAGGAACAGCGACCAGCCCGCGGTGAGCAGCCAGATGATGTTCAGGATCAGGGTGAGGATTCCACGCATGCCCCGATCGTAGGCGGGGCGGCGCGGGGGCGTCGATGGGGGTTTCCCCCGGTCCTCGGCGTGCGGTTCTCGGGCCCCGGCCCGGACCCGGGCCCTCAGCCCTCGTCGTCCGGCTCGTACCAGTCGGGCAGCGGCGAGGGCTCGAGCCGGGTGGTGTCCCCGGGGCGCGCGAGCGTCAGCAGCGCGCGCTCCACGTCGTCCTCGCGCTCGAGCAGATCCTCCACGGCCTGCACCTTCTCGCGCAGCTCGGACTCCTTGACGTCGCCGACCACGTCCACGGAAGCGACCACGAAGAGCTTGTTCGCACCGATCCACTCGGTGTGCAGGAACGTGACCGTCTCGATGTCGGGGTTCTCCTCGAGGATCCCCAGCAGGCGGTTCCTCACCAGCGGCGTCCCGCCCTCACCGGTGAGCAGCGAGGCGTTGCGGCCGATGAGGATCACGGCGATCACGCCCAGCAGCACGCCGACGAGGATCGAGCCGAGCGCGTCCCACATCGCGTTCCCCGTGATCTGGTGCAGGAACAGTCCGAGTCCCGCGATCACGAGGCCCACGAGCGCCGCCGAGTCCTCGGCGAACACCGCGCGCAGCATCGGGTCGGACGTGGTGCGCACGTAGCGCAGCGGGCTGATCCGGCGCCGCTTCGCCCCCGCGCGCGTCTGGCGCAGAGCCTGCAGGAACGAGGTGCCCTCGAGCAGGAAGGAGATGCCGAGCACCACGTAGCCCCAGGTGTAGTCGGCCCCCTCGTCGCCGCTTGCGCCGAGCGACTGGATGCCGTGCCAGATCGACACCCCGGCACCGACGGCGAACAGGCCGATCGCGGCGAACATCGCCCACACGTAGCCCGAGCGCCCGTAGCCCATGGGGTGGGCGGCGTCGGCCGGCTTGCGGGCCCGCCGCTCGCCGATCAGCAGGAAGACCTCGTTGCCGGTGTCGGCCCAGGAGTGCGCGGCCTCGGCGAGCATCGAGGCGGATCCCGTGAGGGCCGCGACGATCGATTTCGCGATCGCCACCAGCAGGTTCGCCCCGAAGGCGAGGATGACGGTGAGGCCGCTGCCGGAGGATTCGTCGGAGTCGTCCCCTTCCTGCCGGGTGGGCGCGAGCGGCGCCGGGTGAGCCTCCTGCGGGGCTGTGCTCATGCCTCGTCCCTCTCCTCGTGACCGGTGCTGCGGGCCCTGGCGTCCGATGGTCCGGCCGTCGACTGTCCGCCCGCCCATTGTGCGCCCGCGGCGGCCCGCGTCGCCGCGTCGGCCGCCTCGCGCAGCACCTCGAGCACCCGCCGCACGGCCGAGCGCTGCGCCGCGTCGGGCCGCATCAGGGCGCTCACGTGGCGCAGGGTGGGCACGCCCTCCACGGGGCGCAGGGCGATCCCGCGATCGGTGCGCGTGGTGAAGCGCGGGAGGATCGCGAGGAGGTCGCTGCGCGCGACGAGGGCCTCGATGAGGTGGTTGTCGCGCAGGCGCTGGGCCACGCGCAGGGGCGTTCCCGTGGCCAGCGAGATCGTCTGCAGCACGCGGTCGAAGGGGAACCCCTCGGGCACGCCGATCCACTCCTGGTCCGCGAGGTCGGCGGCGGTGAGGGACGCGCGGCAGGCGAGGGGATGATCGGCGGCCATCGCCACGTCCAGGGGCTCCGACCCCAGCGGGACGACCCGGCAGCGCTCGCTGCCCTTGGGCGCCGGACCGGCGAGCGAATGGCCGATGACGATGTCGTGGTCCGCCGTGAGCTGGGCGAAGGCGGTCTCGGCGATGTCGTCGTCGTGCAGGACGAGGTCGATCCCTGAGCCCTCGAGCGTCGACACCAGCTGCGGGTAGAGGTAGACGGCGGCGCTCGCGAGGGCGAGCACGTCGACCGTGCCGCTGGGCGCGCCCAGCAGGTCGTCGAGCCGGGAGGCGACCCCGGCGACCGCCTCGGCGACCTCGTCCCCGCCGCGGGCCAGCAGCTCGCCGGCCTCGGTGAGCCGCAGGCCCCGTCCCTGCGGGCGCACGAGCTGCACGCCCAGGTCGCGCTGGGCGGCGCGCAGCTGCTGCGAGACCGCCGACGGGGTGCGGTGGGTCGCGGCGGCGACGGCGGTGACGCTGCCGCGCGCGGCGAACTCGCGGAGCAGCTCCAGATGACGCACGTCCATGCAGGAACGCTACAACGACGATGCAGAACTCTGCGATTGTGCTGAAGGGATCGCGGGTGCACCGTGGACCCATGCCCAGCCGCCACCGCCTCCTCGCCATCGCCGTCGCCGCGATCTGGGGCGTCAACTTCCTGGCGATCGACGCCTCCCTGGCCCAGTTCCCGCCGCTGTTCCTGGTCGCCCTGCGCTTCGCCCTCATCGCGATCCCCACCGTGCTGCTCGTGCGCCCGCCGCAGGTCCCGCTGCGCTGGCTGCTGGGCTACGGGCTCGGCTTCGGCGTCGCCCAGTACTCCCTGCTCTACATCGCGATGACCCTGGGCATGCCCGCCGGCCTCGCCTCCCTCGTGCTGCAGGCCTCGGCCCCGTTCACGGTGCTCCTCGGCGTCCTGTTCACCCGGGAGTCGTTGGGCCGGCGCGCCGGGATCGGGATCGCGGTGGCGGTCCTCGGCCTCGCCGTCGTCGGCTGGCACCGGGCGGAGAACGCCGCCATCTGGCCCTTCGTCCTCACCCTGCTCGCGGGCCTCGGCTGGGCGATCGGCAACATCTGCACGCGCGAGGCCCGTTCGACCCAGCCCCTGCGGCTCGTGCTCTGGATGTCGGTGATCCCCCCGATCCCCACGCTCGCACTCTCCCTCCTCGTCGAGGGGCCGCAGCGCATCGCCGCCTCGGCCGACGGTCTCCTGACCTCCCGCGGCCTGCTCGCGATCCTCGGCCTGCTGTACACGGTGGTCATCGCGACGCTGGTCGCCTCGGGGATCTGGAGCTGGCTGATGTCGCGCCATCCCGCGGGCTCCGTCGCGCCCTTCTCGATGCTGGTGCCCGTGGTGGGGATGAGCGCGGCCTGGATCGTGCTCTCCCAGGGCGTCGCCCCGCTCGAGCTGGCCGGAGGAGTGCTCGTGGTCGGCGGGGTGCTGCTGGCCTCGTGGGTGCCGGGGCGGGCCCGACGGGCCCGACGGGTCGAAGTGGCCGTGCCCGACCAGGAACGTCAGATGGCGAGACCTGCGCCCGGGGCCGAGGAGGCGCGCGTAGCGTCGCGCCCATGAGCGAGCACCCCGGTCACGGCCACGAGCACCACTACACCCATGGCTACGAGGACGCGGTGCTCTCCTCCCACCGCCACCGCACCGCCGAGAACTCGGCCGCGCACCTGCTCCCGCACCTGCGCGAGGGCATGCGCCTGCTGGACGTCGGCAGCGGCGCGGGCACGATCACCGCGGACCTCGCCCGCATCGTCGGCCCCGAGAACGTCACCGCGATCGAGGTCTCGGAGGAGTCCGCGGGGATCACCCGCGACGAGCTCGCCCGCCAGGGCCTCGAGGGCGTCGAGGTCCGCGCGGCCGACGCCCACCACCTGCCCTTCGCGGACGGCTCCTTCGACGTCGCCCACACCCACCAGGTGCTCCACCACGTCGCCGATCCCGTGCGCGTGCTGGCCGAGATGCGCCGCGTGACCGCGCCCGGCGGCATCGTCTCCGCCCGCGAGGCCGACTACGGCGCCTTCCGCTGGTGGCCCGAGCTGCCGGGCCTGGACCGCTGGCGCGAGCTGTTCATCGAGGCCATGGCCGACAACGGCGGCACGCCCGACGCCGGCCGGCGCCTGCTGGGCTGGGCGCTCGAGGCGGGGCTGGGCGACGTGGAGCCCGGCGCGGGCACCTGGTGCTACGCGACTCCTGCCGACCGCGCCCTCTGGGCCGGGTCCTCCTCGCAGCGCATCACCGCGGGCGCCGTCGCCCGGCAGCTCCTGGACGCGGGCCGCGCGAGCCAGGACGAGCTCGACGCCATCGGCGAGGACTGGAGGCGCTGGGCCGACGACCCCGCCGGCTGGTTCGTGCTGCTGCACGGGGAGATCATCGCGCGGGTGTGACGGGAGCGCGCTCGGGCCGTGCTCAGCCCGCGAGATCCCGGGCGCGCTCGGTGATCCGCTCGGCGACGCGCACGCTCTCGGCCCCGTAGCTCCCGCCGAACAGCACCACGTGCGCGAGCAGCGCGAAGAACAGGTGCGCGGGGAGGTCCTCGCGCCAGCCCGTCGGCATCGGATGCGCAGCCTCGTAGCCCGCGAGGATCGCGTCGAGGTGGGGCGCGCCGAACATCGTCAGCAGCGCGAGGTCCTCGAGGCGGTGGCCTCCGTGCGCCGAGGGGTCGATGAGCGTCCCGCCCGACGACGTCCACATCAGGTTCCCGGACCACAGGTCGCCGTGCACGCGCGAGGGGTCCTCGCGTCCCTCGCCGCTCACGCCGTCGAAGGCGCCGCCCGCGATCGCCTCGATCGCGCTGTGGACGGCGGCGGACCCGTCGGCCCCGAGCTGCGGGGCGGCCCGACGGGCCAGCGGCTCCAGGCGGTCCTGCGCCCAGAAGGCCGCGAAGTCCTCGCGGGCGGTGGTCGGCAGCTCGAAGGGGCTCTCGAGCGGGCCGAACCACGAGGTGTCCGACGGAGCGGCGCCGAAGCCCTCGGCGCCCGCGTCATGGAGGTGGGCGAGGCGCTCGCCGAAGGCGCGGGCGTCCTCCGGGGACGGCCGCACCGACTCGAGGCGCTCGAGCCGCAGATGATCCGCGCCCTCCTCGAGGACCTCGACGACCGGCACCGCGCGCGGTGCCGCGAGCCAGGCGAGGCCCGCGGCCTCGGCGGCGAAGAAGCCCTGCGGGGCGCCGGGACGCTGCTTCACGAAATCAGTCATGTGCCACCGTAGGCATGACGATGGAGAGGAGACCACCATGACCGACGACGAATCCGCCGACGAGAAGCAGCCCCGCAATCCCCTGCGGCGCGGAGCGATCCCCTCGCTCCCGCCGACCGCCGCCTTCCCCTGGTCGCGGCCCGATGAGGGCATCGAGGAGGTCTCCGAGGCCGAGAGTGCGAGCGAGACGGATCCCCGCCGCGACGCCGACTTCCTGGACAGCGGCACCATCACCCTCGACGTCCCCGCGGAGGGCGAGGAGGGGTCGGGCAGGCACGACGCCCCCTGACCCGGGGACCCGACGGTCCGGGCCCGGGCCGGGACACGGGAGCCCAACGGGTCCATGATCGGTGCCATGAGCACCTCGGCCCCGCCGCCCGCCCTCCGCCCGACGGACCCGCTCGACTCCATCGACCGCAGCGACCGCCGTCGCTGGCTCCAGCTGATCCTCGGGGTCGTCCTCTTCCTCGTCGCCGAGGTCGTGATGGGGGCGGTCTCGGTCCTCGCCTCCGTCCTCGCCGGCGGTGACGTCGCGGACGGGCCGATGCCCTGGGCCTTCCTGCTCGGTGCCGTGATCGCCGCGGTGGTCGGGGTCGGCGGCTTCCTGGTGATCGTCGGGCCCGTCGGCCGGAGCCCGGGTCTCGCCCTGCGCGGGCGCGGCAAGCTCGCGGAGCTCGTCGTCGGCCTCGTCGTCGGCACCGTGCTGATCTCGCTGAGCGTCGCCCTGATCGCCCTGCTCGGCGGCTACCGGGTCACCGGCATCGCGGCCTCCCCGCAGCTGCTCGCGCCCCTCGCGATCGGCATCGGCGCCGGGTTCGTCGAGGAGATCTTCTTCCGCGGCATCCTGCTGCGGATCATCGACGCCTGGATGGGCAGCTGGGGCGCGCTCGTGCTCACCTCGCTCGTCTTCGGCTTGATCCACCTCACGAACGACGGCGCGAGCCTCGCCAGCTCCCTGGGGCTCGTGGTCGAGGCGGGGAGCCTGCTGGGCGCCGCCTACCTGCTCACGCGCCGGCTGTGGCTCGCGATCGGCATCCACATCGCCTGGAACACGGTGCAGGCGGGCCTGTTCTCCTCCGTGGTCTCCGGCACCGGGCGGCAGAACGGCCTGCTGATCGCGGACATCGACGGGCCGACGTGGCTGACGGGCGGCTCGATGGGCATCGAGGGCTCGCTCGTCACCGTGCTCGTCGGTCTCGCCGCGGGACTGGTGATGCTGGTGCTCGCGGTGCGGCGCGGGAGGATGCTCGGGCCCGTCGGCCGACGGGCGAGGAGCGGGGTCAGCGGCTGATCCCGGAGTCCTCCACCGCGGCCGACTCCGCCGCGACCGTCTCGCGCCGCAGACCGCGTCCGGCGACGAAGCCGAGGAGGGCGATCGCGATGATGAAGACGATCGTGCCCAGGGTGAGCGCCTCGAAGGCCGTGTAGGGCACGCCCATCGCGCTCGAGAAGTCGTAGTGGACGCCCAGAAGCGTCTCCAGGGTCCCAGGGAACACCGAGACCCAGGAGCCCAGCGCCACGAACGCCGTGGTCACGACGCCCAGCGCCGCGAACACGCCGTTCGGGCCGGGCACGCGGAAGGGCCGCGGCTGGTCCGGGAAGCGCAGGCGCAGGCGCACGGCCGCGGGGATCACCAGCAGGTAGCTGAACAGGTAGGTGGTGATGGCGACGGAGAGCACCACGTTGAACAGCGCCGCGCTCGAGCCGGTCAGCTGCATCGCGGCGATCATGAACACCGTCGCGACCGTGCCGGAGAGCAGGTTGACGCGGATCGGGGTGCCCAGGCTCCGGTGGAACTTCCCGAAGAAGCCGCCGAAGAAGGAGCCGTCGGCCGCGGCGATGGCCTGCATGCGGTCGGACATGATCATCCAGGCCGCGCCCTGCCCGATGTTCGCGAGCAGGAACAGGGCGACCGCAGCGGTGAGCACGACGGGCGCCGCGGCGCCGTAGACGGAGAACACGGTCGCGACCGCGCGCAGCAGACCGGAGACCCCGTCGATGTCGGAGTGGGGGACGACCAGCAGGATCGTGAAGACCGGGATCAGGTAGAGCACACCGGCCATCGCCGAGGAGCGCAGCACGGAGAAGGCGACGTCCTTCTCCGCGTTCTTCATCTCGCCCGAGGCGCTCGAGCCCGACTCGAAGCCCAGGAACGCGAACAGCAGCAGCGGGGTCAGGGTGATGAAGCCCTGGACGGTGGGGGAGAAGTCGCCGATCGCGAGGCTCTGCACGCCGTGCTGGGCCGCATAGATGACCGCGGTGAGGATGAACAGGGCCAGGAACACGATCTTGCAGACCGCGCCCATCGTCGGGATCCACTTCGCGCGTTTCAGGGAGAGGATCGCCGCGAGCACGGTGATCCAGATGAACGCGGTCTTGAAGGCGTAGTCGGCGAACGAGCCCGCCGCGAAGTGCACGAGGTGCTCACGGGCGGCCTCCGCGCACAGGAACGCCATCGACCCGCCCACCCACACGGGCTGCGTGATCCAGGTGAACGCCGAGGCCACGGCGGCGGCGGGGCGGCCGAAGGCCTGCCGGACCCACAGGTACACGCCGCCCTCGCCCACGAACGCGGAGCCGGTCTCGGCGAAGACCAGCGCGTAGGGCACCAGGAAGACGATGATCAGGAAGACCAGCCAGGTGAACGTCTCCGGCCCCTGCGAGGACACCGAGCCCAGCATCTCGAGGCCGACGACCGCCGAGACCACGATGAATACGATGTCGAAGCGCCCGAGCGTCCGATGCAGCACCCGGTTCTGCTCCTCGGCGAAGCGGGTGCTGCCATCGGGGCCGATCTGGGTCATGCCGGGTGCTCTTCTCTGGCGGGGGGTGAGGGGGAGCGCGGAAGGCGTCCGGGTGACGGGACACCGCCTCTGCGCCGGGGCGAGCATAGTCTTCGCGGCCGCGTCCGCGCCCCGGCGCCCTCGATGCGGCCGGGGATCCTCACACCGCGGGCCTCACACGGCGGGCGTCACACGGCGGGCGTCGCGAACCCTCCGTTGGACAGCAGCAGCTGGCCGCGGATCCAGCCGCCGCGCGCCGAGACCAGGAACCGCACGAGGTCCGCGACGGTGCTCGGGGCGCCGAGACGCCCGCCGGGGGTCTGGGCGGCGCCGGCCTCGCGCACGGCGTCGTCCATCCAGCCGGTGTCGATCGGGCCCGGGTTCACCACATTGGTGCGGATGCCGCGATCGGCGAGCTCGTGCGTGCCGGCGAGGACCAGCCTGTCCAGCGCGCCCTTGGTCGCGCCGTACGGGAGGTTGTGGGCGGTGTGGTCGCTGGTGAGGGCGACGACCGCCCCGCCGGGCGTGTCGTAACCGATCTCCACCTGCTCGGCGAAGGCCTTCAGCAGCAGCCAGCTGGCCCGCACGTTCACCGCATAGTGGCGGTCGAAGCTCTCGACGGTGGTGTCGAGGATCGCCGAGTCCACGGATTCGCAGTGGCACATGACGAGCGCGCCCAGCCGGCCCAGCTCGGCGCTCGCGGCGCCCAGGATCCGCGGGGGCTCGGCCGGATCGGACAGGTCGCCGGGGACGAGGACCACGCGCCGGCCGAGGCCGCGCAGCTCCTCGGCGAGGACCTCGACGTCGGAGGGCTCGGCGTTCACGCGCCGGTCGTAGTCGTCGGAATAGCTCAGGGCGAGGTCGAAGCCGTCCTCGGCGAGCGCGCGGGCGATCGCGGCGCCGATCCCGCGGCGCCGACCCACGCCGGTCAGCAGCGCGGCGCGGGGGAGGGGGAGGTCGTCGGTGTTCTGGTGCGTCATGGGGCGGACGCTACGCACGGGCGTGCAGGTGGGCAACGGGATTATCGGGCGGCCCGGCCGACGGGACAGGAGGGTTGTCCTGGTGCGGACGTGACAGCTGTCAGGGGAGGTCGGGACGGGCGCCGCCTAGCGTCGAGTGCATCGACAGCACACGCGCCGACGGCGCTCGGCCAGGAGGATCACCATGGATCGCTTCGACGACAGCTTCCCCCGCTCGGACAGCAGCGGCACCGGGACGACGGGGCCCGAGTCCCGCTCCCCGGAGGCCGAGTACGAGGACCGCTCGCGGTGGGAGGACAGGCAGTGGGGCGGGAGCCGCCGCGGTGAGCGCGGCGACGCGGAGACAGATCTCCGCCGTCGCGCCGTCGACCGCCTGCACGCCCGTCGCAACCTCGTCATGAGCCTTGCCGTGTACGTCGTCGTGAACGGCATGCTCGTGGTGTTCTGGGCGCGCAACGGCGGCGGCTTCTTCTGGCCCTTCTTCCCCATCGCCTTCTGGGGCATCGGGCTGCTCTGGCAGGTGCTCGGCGTCTTCGGCGGCGGGGTGAGCGAGGACCGGATCCAGGCCGAGATGCGGCGGCTGGGCGGCGAGGGCCGCTGACGGCCCGATACCGTCGGCCCCATGCGCATGATCCCTCTCGCCGACGGCACCGAACTCGCCACCTGGACCGACGGCGAGGCCGGGGTCCATCCGCCCGTCGTGCTCGTCCACGGCGGGCCGGGCCTCTGGGACGACCTCGGCGACCTCGCCGCCCTGCTCTCCGACCAGGCCCTCGTGCACCGCTACGACCAGCGCGGATGCGGACGCAGCACGCCCAGGCCCGTGCCCGAGGAGCAGCTGACTGTGCGGCGGTCCGTCGCCGACCTCGAGGAGCTGCGCGCCGCGCTCGACGCCCAGCACGGGGGTCACGAGCGGTGGATCGTCGTCGGCCACTCCTTCGGCGCCTCCCTCGCCCTCGCCTACGCGGGTGCGCACCCCGAGCACGTCGCCGCCGTCGGCTTCCTCAGCGGCACGGGCATCGGGGACTGTCGCACGGACTTCCGCGCCGAGCGCGATCGCCGCCGCGGGGCCGCCGGGATCACCGAGGAGCTCGCCCGGCTCGACGCTCTCGGACCGGAGGTACGCTCCGGGGAGCAGGAGACCCGCTGGCGCGCCCTGCAGTGGGCCACCGACTTCGCCGACACCGCCGACGGGGCCGTGCGCGCTGAGCGCCTCGCCGCCGTCGGCCTGGACATCGAGCACACCGCGAACCGGCTGCTGGCGGCCGATCCCTTGGTGGCCGACGACGCCCTCGTCGCCGCTCTCGAGACGATCGAGGCACCGGTCTGGTTCCTCCACGGGCTCGCTGATCCGCGGCCGGTCGCGGGCGTCGTCGCGCTCGCCGCCCATGCGCGTCGCGGACGCAAGCGGATCATCGAGGGCGCCGGACACTTCCCCTGGGTCGAGCGGCCCGAGCGCACCCGCGAGGTGCTCGAGGAGGTACTGCGCTCGGCAGGATGAGCGGGGAGGGGACGACGACAGGCAGGGAGCGCTCGGGAGGCGCGGCTAGACTCCATGGGTCCCCGACACCCCTGCCGCCCGAGGAGGCTCCCGCCCAGTGCCGCCGCTGCTCTCGCGCCCGTTGGACGCTCTCATCGCCTCCGATCCGGGTCTGAGCAGACTCCGCATGGGGCTCGCCGGGGCCTGCTGCGTCGCCGCGAACCTCGCCGCCGAGGCGCTGCTGGGGACAGCCCTGCACCTGGAGCCCGCCGCGCTGCTGCCGACGATGATCCTCGGCGCGGTGATCGCGATGATCGGCTCGAACGCGCTCGCGCGGCCGATGGCCCGCGAGAGCCTGCGAGCCGCCGTGTTCTTCCCCGTGGCGATGGGCGTCGGCCTCGTGGTCGGGACCCTCGTCGGCGGCTCCCTGTGGCTCTCGCACCTCGTGTTCGTGCTGGTCATGTTCGGTGCCGTGTACGTGCGGCGCTTCGGCCTCGACTTCTTCTTCTACGGCTTCCTGCTGTGGATGGGGTTCTTCTTCTCGCTGTTCCTGCGCCCCACGCCCGATCAGCTGCCGCACCTGATGCTCGCCGTGGTGGTGGGCACCGCGGTCGTCGCCCTGCTGTGCACCACGGTGTTCCGACCCCATCCGCGGCGCACGCTCGCGCGGGTCTTCCGCAGCATGGTCGCGCGCCGCAGCCGACTGCTGCGGCTCATGGCCTCCCGGCTGCGCGCGCAGTCGGAGCGGGACCGTGACCGGCTGACCCGCCGCGTCTTCGACGAGCGCCAGCTCTTCGACGAGATGGTGCTCATGAGCGACGGATGGGCGGCGAACGCGCGGGCGCTGCCGGTGGGCTGGAGCGCCGAGACCCTGCGCCGCAGCCTGCTCGAGGGGCAGCTCTCCCTGGACCTCGTGGGCTGGGCGTCCCTGCACCTCATGCAGGCGCCGCCGCGCGTGCGCTCGCTTGCGGCCCGCGCGCTGGTCCACCTGGCCGATGGCGAGGACGAGAGCGCCCGCAGGGTCGCCGCGCTGCTCGAACGGATGATGGCGCGCGAGGGCGCTCCCGGGCAGGATCCCGCGGCCGACGGGGCGATGGACACAGGCCGCCTGCGCCCCGAGGTGCGCTCCCTGGCTCGCGGCATCGACGAGCTCGTGCGACGGCCGGCCGATCCCCATCTGCCCCCGGACCTGGAGCGCAACGCCGAGTTCACGCCGGCCGCCGCGCTCACCGGACTGGGCATGCTGCCGGGGCCGCCGTCGGTCGCCAAGGACGTGCGCGCCCGCGGCGCCCGCTGGAACCCCGTCGTGCGCACGCAGGCGACCACGCGGCAGGCCGTGCAGGTCGCGATCGCCGGTGCGCTCGCGATCCTCGCGGGCACCCTGATCAGCGACTCCCGCTACTACTGGGCGGTGATCGCCGCGTTCGTCGTGTTCACGGGCACCGGCACCCGCATGGACTCCTTCGGCAAGTCCCTGAACCGCGTGATCGGGACGGTGCTGGGCCTGGTGGTGGGCATCGCGCTCGCCGCCCTCACCGCGGGCCACCCGATGATCGAGCTCGCGGTCATCCTCATCAGCGTCTTCTGCGGCTTCTACCTGATCCGCATCTCCTACGCCTACATGATGCTGTTCGTGACGATCCTGGTCGCACAGCTCTACGGGATCCTCGGACTGTTCTCCGACGCCCTGCTCCTGCTGCGCCTCGCGGAGACCGTCGCGGGCGCGGGCATCGGCGTGCTGGTGGCGCTGCTGTTCGCCCCGGTCAGCACGCGCGACACCGTGGCGCGTGCGGAGCGCGAGGTCGCCGCGTCCATCGGCGACCTCATGGAGGGGACGGCCCGCGCGCTGCGCGACCCGGGTCCGGGGACCCCGCACGAGGTCGACGCCCTGCTGCTCGCGACGATCGGCGCCCGCAGGCGACTCGCGCTCGCGGCCGCGCCGATGACGCGCTACCACCTCACCGAGCACCGTCCGCGTCGGGTGCGCCGCCGGCTCACCGTGGTGGCGACCTCCGTGAGCATCGCCCGCACCGTGACCAGCCGCGTCATGGCACGGACCACGAGCGAGAACCCGATGGACCCGGCGGACCCGGCGGGTCCATCGGGGCCGGCGGACGCGCGCACGGTTGATCCGCGGGTGGCCGACGCCTGCGATGCCGTCGCGGCCCTGGCTCGCGACGTCGCCGACGAGGAGCGGGTGGCCGAGGTGAGCGCGGTCGTCGGGGCTGCTCGTGCGTCCGAGGACCGGTCGATGGGCTCCCCTGCCGCCCCTGCCGCCCCTTCCACCCCTTCCACCGCTGGCGCCCACGCCGCTCGCACCGCGCGGACCTGGGAGGACGAAACGCTCGAGCAGCTGTCGATGCTCGCCCGCTCCCTGCGCGAGATCGGCCACCCGGCGGCGCGCTGACCGAGGGCGGCGTGCCCGCGGCCTGCGACCCGGCCCCTGCTCCTCAGAGGTGCTCGGTGGGCCTCTCGAGCAGCTCCTCGGCCTCGTCGATGACCTCATGCTGCGAGGCGGAGGGAGCGGCGGCCCTGCCGAGCGTCGCGTTCACGAGAGCCGAGAGCACCACCAGAGAGGCCGCGCCGGCCGGCAGCCACATGGCGGCCTGCGCCCCGACGTTCTCGGCGAAGGCGCCGGTCAGCGCCGAGGCGCCGGACTGGCCGACGATCGTCGCCGAGCCCAGCATCGTCATCACCGTCGCCGAGCGCCCGCGCGGCGAGCGGTCCGCGGCCAGGCTGTACAGCGTCACGACCGTCGGCCCGATCCCGATGCCCGCGATCGCCATCGCGCCCGCGGTCCCGGCCAGGCCGCCCGCGAGGCTGAAGGCGATCATCGCGGCGAGCATCAGGGCGGAGAACACGACCCAGCGCCAGCGCAGCGCGAAGCGCTCGGGGAACAGCGAGATGCTCAGCGCGAGGATCGTCGAGCCCACGCCCATGATCCCGTAGACGAGCCCGGCGGAGTCGCCGTGGCCGGTCTCCGCGAGGAAGGCCGTGAGCGAGGTGAGGACGGTGCCGAAGAAGAGTCCGACGCCGAGCGCGCCCGCGACCACCACGAGCACGCGCGCGCTGCGCAGCTCCCGCGCCGGCGCCTGGACCACGGGGGATCCGGTGGCCGGCGCCGCGACGCGCGCCGTCGGATGCAGCGCGAAGGCCGTGACGAAGACGAGGGTGAGGACCGCCGCGCCGATCATCGGGGCCGCGGCGCTCATCGTCGTGGCCAGCAGGCCGACCACGACGGGGCCGAACACGAAGGCGGTCTCGTCGGCCGCGGACTCGTAGCCCATGGTCGCGTTGAGGCTCTTCGCGCGGCGCGCCGAGGGCAGACGGGTGAGGATCAGGTGCACGAGGCGGCTGCGCGAGAGGGGGCCGATCTGCGGCGACGACGCCCCGATCACGAAGCCCACGGCGAGCACCGCGGGATCGGGCAGGGAGCTGAAGGCCACGGCGGCCATCGCGAGCAGGGCCAGCGAGTTCACGATCCCCGCGAGCAGGATGACCGGGCGCTGGCCGATGCGGTCGGCCGCCGCGCCCAGCAGCGGGCCGATGAGCGCCGAGCCGAGGCCCACCACCGCCGAGTTCAGTCCGCCCAGTGCGATCGAGCCGCGTGCGGAGACGACGAGGGTCAGCGTGCCCACGACCATCATCGCGAACGGGAAGCGGGCCACGAACGCGATCGGGAAGTAGGCGAGGCCGGCGGCGCGCGTCAGGGTGGTGGCCTGCGGGGCCGTCGTCGGGTGCTGCGGCGAGGTCATCGATCCTCCGGACGGTGGGGTGCCGCCTTGGACGGCCCGCACCGGCGGAGAACTGCCGGATGGTCTGCGGACCCGAGGTGATGCACTGCTGATGGGACGCTGGGAGCCTATCCGGGGGCGCCGCCCCGGGGCCAGGGATCCGGCCCGGGACGGCCGCGGAGGTCACAGATCCGGCGGCGCGGGATCGCACCTCATGTCCGGTGGGGCGCGGTACGGCGCACAGTGCGCGCCGCGGGGCACGGGGCACGGGGCACGGGGTACGGGCGCGGGCGCGGGCACCCGGACCGGGCACGGGTCGCCGGCGGGTGGTTGTCACGGAAGGGCCGCTGGTGAGGAGCCATGGCGATATCGCCACGGCTCCTCACCAGCGGCCCGTCCGCGACAGGCCCGGCCGGATCACGACACGATGAGGACGATGCCGCCCAGCACGATCGCCGCCCCGAGCACCCGTCGCACCGGGTCGGGCTCGCGGAACAGCCACCAGGCCAGCAGCGATCCCACCACGATCGAGGACTCGCGGGCGGGTGCCACGAGCGAGACCGGCGTGGTCCGCATGGCCTCGAGCACGAGGACGTACGCGAGCGGCGAGAGCACGGCGACCACGCCGACCTCCCGCCGCCGTCGGCGCAGCACCCCGCCCACCGGCGCGGCGCGCCCTCGACGCAGGGCGCCGGGCGTCATCGCGAGCGCCTGCAGGGTGCAGCCGAAGGAGAAGTAGACGACGGGCGCGAGGGACCACGTGGTCACCGCGTGGTCGTCCCAGAGGGTGTACGCCGCGATGCCGGCGCCGGTCGCGACGCCCCAGGCGATCCCCGTCGACGCACGATGCCGCAGGGCGCGGGCACCTCCGGTGGCGACGACCACGATCCCGGCGATCACCACCACGGCCCCCGCGATCGCCGGCCACCCGGGGCGCTCCCCGAGCACCGTGAGGGCGAGCACGACGGTCAGCAGAGGGCCCGTCCCGCGGGCGACGGGGTAGACGACGCCCAGGTCGGCGCGCTGGTAGCCCGTCTGCAGGCACAGCTGGTAGGCGATGTGGAAGACCGCGGAGACCGCGGGGCCCACCAGCAGCTCCCAGCCCCACGGCCACCCTGCGCGGGCGAGGAGCACGAGCCCCAGCGGCAGCCACAGCACCGCGGAGAAGACGTTGTACCACCACACGAACACGTACCCGTCGCCGCTCGCGCGCTTCGCGGCGAGGTTCCAGAGGGCATGCAGCACCGCGGCGGTGAGCACGAGCGCCAGGGCGGAGGGCGTCATGGGCGCTCGGCCGGCCTCGTGGTCGCGCAGGTGCGGGGTGGCATCCGAGAAGGCTACGCGGAGGCCCCTTGACCTGGAGCGCGCTCCAGCATCCATGCTCATGCGCATGGCACGCATCGCAGCACCCGCACCCGCCCTCCCGACGACGCCCGCACAGCCCGCCCTCGGCACCATGCACATGGGCACCCGCCTCGACGAGCGCGAGAGCTTCGCGCTCCTGGACCGCTTCGTCGAGCTCGGCGGACGCTGGCTCGACACCTCCGACAACTACTACTTCGACCAGGACCCCTCGGGTCGCGGCGGGCAGAGCGAGGCCGTCATCGGCCGCTGGCTGCGCGCGAACCCCGGTGCGCCGGTCCGGATCAGCACCAAGGTCGGCGCCGAGCCGAACCGTCCCGGCGGGTTCCCGGACGATCTCGAGGGACTGTCGCCGGAGGCGGTCGACCGCGCGCTCTCGCGCAGCCTCGAGCGTCTCGGCCTCGACGCCGTCGACCTCTACTGGGCGCACATCGAGGACCATGACGTGCCGTTCACGCAGGTCGTGGAGACGTTCGGGTCCCTCGCGGCCGACGGGCGCGTGCGCGCCTGGGGTCTGTCGAACCATCCCTCCTGGCGCGTCGCCGAGGCCCGACTCCATGCCCGGGACGCGGGTCTGGCGGGTCCGTCGGCCTACCAGCAGCGCTTCTCCTACCTGCAGCCGCTGCCCGGCACCGAGGTCGAGGGCCAGCCCGTGGAGCTCGGCATGCTCGGCGCCGACGGGCTCGACCTGCTGCGCAGGGACCCCGCGCTGGCCGGCTGGGTCTACACGCCGCTGCTGCGCGGCGCCTACGACCGCGCGGACCGTCCGCTCGCCCCCGAGTACCGCCATCCCGGCAACGAGAGGCGCATGACCGCCCTCGCCGAGGTGGCAGACGCGCGCGGGCTCAGCCGCGGCCAGGTGGCGCTCGCCTGGCTCACCGGCGGTGCCCCCGCCCTGGTGCCCATCATCGGCGGCAGCAGGATCCCGCAGCTCGAGGAGGCCTGGCGAGGAGCGGCCACCGTGCTCACGGCGGAGGAGAGGGAGACCCTCGACGCTGCGGGATGAGGGCCGACGCCGTCGGAGGGGCGGACTCGCCCCGCGACCGTCACTCCTGCGGTCGGTCGCGCGCGCCGTAGTAGGCGATCTTGTCGTCGAGCACCGCGAGGGCCCGCTGAGTCGCCCGCTGCCGCTCCTCGAGCTCGGTGCGGCGCTCCTCCAGGAAGGCGACGCGATCCGTGGGTTCCGCGCTCTGCGCGAGCAGCCTCGTGAACCGTCGCAGGTCCTCGATGCCGAGGCCGGCGTCGCGCAGGCAGGTGACGATGCCGATCCAGGCCACGTCGTCGGCGGAGTACCGGCGACGGCCGCCGGCGTCCCGTGCGATCGGGCCGATCAGCCCCTCCCTCTCGTAGTAGCGCAGGGTGTCGAGGCTGAGCCCGGTCGCGGCGGCGGCGTCCGCGGGGGAGCGGTCGGCGCGGTCCGGGTCGACGGCGGTGCGGGGCTGGTCGGCGGCGTCCATGTCCCGGAGGGTACCGGGGCGGCCGGCGGTCTCCGCGCGCTCAGCTGAGCGCGTCGCGCCACTCCTCCTCATGGGCGGCGGCGAACGCGGCGGCCGCCCGCCAGTGCTCGCCGTGACCCGTCACGAACATCGAGCCCCACGGCTCCCTGCCCTCGGCGTGCGAGCGCGCGAGCAGGTCGTGCATCGCCTGCGCGCGCTCGGCCACGAGCCGCGGCAGCTGGGCGCGCAGGTCGGCGTCGGCCCCGTAGCCGTCGACGACGAGGGCCCGCAGGCGCACGGCGACCTCCGCGGGGTCGGCTCCGGCGACCATGCCCGAGAACGTCTGCGCCGCATAGGCGAGGTCCCACGCGCGAGTGCTCGGCCCGGCGCCGTCGAGGTCGATGAGGATCATCCGCTCACCGTCCACCAGCAGGTTCCAGGGAGCGATGTCGTGGTGGCAGATGAGCTCGGGCGGTGTCGGGGCGGGCAGCAGCACCTCCCAGCGGGCGCCGTCCGGCCGGGGTCCTTCGTGCCGGTCGACCGTGGTCACCGACGTCGATCCGAGTGGGAACCGGTCCCTCGGCAGCGCGGCGCTCGCCTCGTGCACGGCGCGCACCAGGCGGCCGACGCGCTCCAGCTGGCCGACGTCGAGCTGGCCCATGTCCATCGCGAGGACGCCCGGCGCGTGCTCGATGATCTGTCGCCCCCGGTCGTCGCGGCCCAGGTGGGCGGGGACGTCGATGCCCGCCGCGCGCAGCGCCTCCGTGTACCGGGCGACGAGCGGCGTGCCCGCGAGCCACGGCTTGCGCACGGTGTCGCCGACGCGCACCACGCCCGCGCTCGCGTTGCCTCCGCCGAGCGGGATCTCGCGGGCGTCGTCTCCGGTCTCCACGCCGGGGACGGTATCGCGCAGAGTCCGAGCACGGCGACCGATTTCCACTGGTCGCGGGCCCGGTCGACGCGGACGCTGGAGCCATGGAACCTGTGTCTGCACCGTCCGCCATCCCGTCGATCGCTCGCGCCGCGGAGGACGCCGCTCCCCTCCACGAGCGCATCGACCCGGCGATCCTCTACTTCGGGACCCCGGTGGTGCTGGTCAGCACGCTGAACCCGGACGGCTCGCCCAATCTCGCACCGATCTCCTCCGCGTTCTGGATCGGCCGCACCGCGGTGCTCGGCATCGCCGAGGAATCGCGCACCCGCGAGAACCTCGAACGGGAGGGGGAGGCAGTGCTCGCCCTGCCCTCGTCCGAGCAGGCGGGAGCCGTCGACGCCCTGGCGCTGACCACGGGCTCGCCGGAGGTCTCGGAGCGCAAGCGCCGTCGCGGGTATCGCCACCATGCCGACAAGCTCTCCCTCGCCGGACTCGCGCCGCGCCCCTCGATGCACGTCCGGGCGCCCGGCGTCGCGCAGTGCCCGGTGCTGATGGAATGCCGGCTGGAGCGCTCCCGCGGTGCGGTGTGCGAGCTCGAGGTGATCGCCGTGCGGGTGCACGAGAGCGTCCGCGATCCCGAGCGGGCCGACCACATCGACCCCGATCGCTGGCGCCCGCTCATCATGAGCTTCCAGCGGCTCTACGGCCTGGGCGCCCAGGTGCAGGAGTCCCGGCTCGCGAGCATCCCCGAGGACCTCTACCGATGAGTCGGGGTGCGCGCGGCCCCGGAGGGCACGCGCGCACCCCGCGCGGAGAAGCTCAGGCCTGCGGGCGCGCCGCCTCGGCGGCCTCGGTGCGGGTCTCGCCGCCCGCGGCGTGCGCAGCGGGATCCGCGAGGGCGTCCGGTGCCGGAGCGCCGGCCTCCTGCTCGGCCACCTCGGCCTCGACCTCGGCGAACGCGTCCGCCTCGGCCTTCTGATCAGCCTGGATCTCGGCGAAGGAGGTGCGCACGGAGTCGTCGTAGGCCCTCTGGTCGAGGATCTTCTCGCGCTTGGCGACGATCACGGCGACCAGGGACTGGCCGGTGACGTTCAGGGCGGTGCGGCCGATGTCCAGGATCGGGTCGATCGCGAGCAGCAGGCCCACGCCCTCGAGCGGCAGGCCCAGGGTCGACAGGGTCAGGGTGAGCATGACGGTCGCGCCGGTCATGCCGGCGGTCGCCGCCGAGCCCAGCACGGAGACCAGCACGATCAGCAGGTAGTCGGTGATCCCGAGCGGGACGCCGAAGAAGTTCGCGACGAAGATCGCGGCGAGCGCCGGGTAGATGGCGGCGCAGCCGTCCATCTTGGTGGTCGCGCCCAGCGGGATCGCGAAGGAGGCGTAGTGGCGCGGCACGCCCATGCGCTCGGTGACCGTCTGGGTCATCGGCATGGTGCCCAGCGAGCTGCGGGAGATGAAGCCGAGCGAGGTCGCGGGCCACACTCCCCGGAAGAACGAGCCGATCGAGAGGCCGCTGGTGCGCAGCAGGATCGGGTAGACGACGAGCAGTACCAGCAGCATGCCGATGTAGACGTCGGCCACGAACACGCCGAGCTGCCCGATCGCGTCCCAGCCGTAGCTGGCCACGGCGTTGCCCAGCAGGCCCACGGTGCCGATCGGGGCGAGGCGGATGACCCACCACAGCAGCTTCTGGACGATCTCGAGGGCGGAGCCGGTGATCTTCAGGAACGGCTCGGCCTTCTCGCCGACGGAGAGCACGGCGATGCCCACGGCGATCGAGATGACGAGGATCTGCAGGGCGTTGAAGCTCAGGGAGACCGAGCCGTCGTCGCCCGCGCTGCCCTCGATGCCCAGGAAGTTCGAGGGGACCAGGCCGATGAGGAAGTCGAGCCAGGTGCCCTGGGTGTCCGAGGCCTGCGCGGCGTCGGCCGAGACGCTCGAGTTCGCGCCGGGGCTGGTGATCGCGCCCAGGCCGATGCCGATGAGCACGGCGATCAGCGAGGTGATCGCGAACCAGAGCAGGGTCTTCCAGGCGAGGCGGGCGGCGTTCGTGACCTTCCGCAGGTTCGCGATGGAGGTGACGATCGCGAGGAAGATCAGCGGCGGGACCAGGGCCTTCAGCAGCGTGACGAAGGCGGTGCCGATGGTGTCCAGGGTGGTGGTCAGCCAGTTGGCGCCCTCCTCTCCGCTGCCGGGGCCCATCGCCGAGGCCACGAGGCCGAGGACGACGCCGAGGACCAGGCCGATGAGGACCTGCCAGCCGAAGGGGATGCGCGCGATCGCGCGCAGCGGGTTGCGGGTGCTGCGCGGGGCGGGGGAGGGGGTCGTGGTGCTCACGAGGGACGACGTTAGGAGCACGCCCCGGCGAGGTCAATGCCTTGACCATAGGGTCACATAAGCAAGGCTATGGATCTGGTCGGTCGGCCTCGGTGCGTGCGCGCGGAACCGGGCGGTGCGCCGCGGAGGAGATCGGGTCGACGAGTCCGACGTTCCGGGCGAGCGATGGCATCCTGGTCGGACTATGGCATCCCGAACCCCGGACCAGACGTCCCCGAAGCCGCCCAAGGCGCCGGCCGCGGACGCCACCCTGCGCGTGCTGACGTACCTCTCCTCGCGGCGGGCGCCCGTCGCCGCCGCGCGCGTGGCCCAGGACCTCGAGCTGCCGCGGTCGACCACGTACGACCTGCTCGGGACGCTCGTCGCCCACGGCTATGCGCTGCATCTCCCGCAGGAGAGGCTGTACGCGCTGGGGCCCGCGGCCTACGAGGTCGCCGTCGGGTACATGCGCCATGCGCCGCTCGCGCGGGTGGGCCGGGTCGTCCTCGAGCGCACCGTCGATGCCATCGGCGAGTCCGGGCACCTCGCGGTGCTCCACGGCCGCGACGTCCTCTACGTGGTCGAGGACCGCGCGAAGGGGCGCGGCAGCCTCGTCACCGATCAGGGCGTGCGTCTCCCTGCGCACCTCACCGCGACCGGCCGGGCGATGCTCGCGGCCCTGCCCCTCGTGCAGCTGCGCAGTCTGTTCACCTCGCGCGAGGATCTCGTGCCCCGTCGGCCCGGGGTCGGTCCGACGACGCCCGCGCAGCTCGCCGCGATCCTCGAGCAGGTGCGCCGCGACGGCTTCGCCCGCGAGGACGGCGAGATCACCCCCGGGTACCGCTCGGTCGCGGCGCCCGTGCTCGACCACGCCGACTGGCCGATCGCGGCCATCGGCCTCACCTGGCAGTCCAACCGCCTGGGCGAGGACAGGGTCGCCGAGTGCACGCGCGCCGTCCAGGCCGCGGCGGAGGAGGTCGCCCGCGCCGCGACCGGCCGACGCCCCCGCGAGGAGCGCGCCGAGGACTAGGGCCCCGCCGGGCCGCGGCGGCTCAGAACTCGATGCCCGCCGGATCGGCGCCGATCCGGCCCGCCTCGCCCCGGTCGAGGGCAGCGAGGCGCTCGAGGTCCTCGTCGCTGAGCTCGAGCTCGGCGGCGGCCAGGTTCGAGACGATGCGCTCGGGGGTCACGGACTTCGGGATCACGATGTTCCCGATCGCGAGGTGCCAGGCGATGACGACCTGCGCGGGGGTGGCCCCGTGCGCGGCGGCGATCTCCGTGATCACCGGGTCCTGGAGCAGTTCGCCGCCCTGGCCCAGGGGCGACCAGGCCTCGGTGAGGATGCCGTGCTCCCGGCCGAAGGCGCGCAGATCCTCCTGGGCGAAGTCGGGGTGCAGCTCGATCTGATGGATCACCGGGGTCACGCCCGTGGCCTCGATGATCTCCTCGAGCTGTGCCTTGGGGAAGTTCGAGACGCCGATCGAGCGCGCCTTCCCCTGCTTCTGCAGCTCGACGAGCGCCTTCCACGCCTCCACGTGCTTGCCCTGCTTCGGCTTCGCCCAGTGGATGAGGTAGAGGTCCACGTACTCGAGGCCCAGGCGCTCGAGCGACGCGTCGAGAGCGGCGATCGCGCGGTCGTGGTCGTGATCGTCGTTCCACAGCTTGGTGGTGACGAAGACGTCCTCGCGCGGGAGGCCGGAGGCGCGCAGGGCGCGGCCCACGCCCTCCTCGTTGTCGTACGCCTTGGCGGTGTCGATGTGGCGGTAGCCGGCCTCGAGGGCCTGGCCGACGACGTCGGCCGCGACCTCGTCCTCGACCTGCCAGACGCCGTAGCCGAGCTGGGGGATGGTGTTGCCGTCGGCCAGGGCGATGTTCGCGACGCTGCTCATGGTGCTCCTCGTGCGGGTGCGGGTTCGGGTGTTGGTGCGGGCGGAGATGCGGGAGATGCGGCGGTGGTGCGGGCGGGCGCCGGATGCGACGCGGGGCGGGCGCTCCGGGG
>NZ_JAKRMO010000063.1:0-25099 GCF_022346485.1 Brachybacterium sp. ACRRE
CCCGCTCACTCCCCCGCGAGCACCCTCCGGATCGCCTCGAGCGTCGCCGGGATGCCCGCCTCCGCAGCCTTCCGGCGCGTCGCCATCTCCTCCTCCGCGCGGTCGCCGTAGCGCTCGGCGAAGGTGGTCTCGAACAGGGGCGTGGTGCGGGTGTACTCGGTGAGCAGGGTGCGGGGCCCGCTCGCCGCGCCGCCGTCCCCGTCGGCCGCCTCCGCGCGCTCCATCCGGTACCCCCACTCCGCGCGGCCGGGGCCGACGGACCACGCGAAGCGCTCGCCCGGGATGTCGGCGACGACCTCGGACGTGGTGTGCCACTCGCGCTCGGGCGTGCGGTTCCAGCCGGTGAAGCGCGCACCGACGCCGCGGGCGTCGTCGTCCCATGCGCAGCGATAGCACTGCTGGCTCCATTCACCGGTGCGCGTCACGTCGCTGAGCAGGGCGTACACGTCCCCGGGAGAGCCAGGGACGATCAGGGAGTCCTCGATCTCGTAGGTCATGCCCCGATTCTGCCCTGCGCGCTCCGTCGCGCACTCGACGCGAAGAGTTCGCCTGCTCGTCACCTGCCGACGGGAGGGCCCTGCATACGGTGGTCCTGCAGCCGCAGCTCGACGAGAAGAAGGAGGTCGCCATGAGCATCACGGATCGGATGCGCACCCTGCTCCACGGGGAGGGGACGCCCGCTGCGCACGCAGCGCCCGTCGACGACGTCCTGCGCGCCGGGGCGCCGGCTCCGAGCATCGACCAGCAGGTCGACATGCTCGCCGCGCTCGGCCTCTCGCTGCGCGAGCACGTCACGCCCGCCGCCGTCGCCCGCGCCGTGCAGGCCGCCTCGCGCCGCGATCTCGAGCTCGTGCCCGATGCGGACGAGCAGCCCGAGACCACTCCCCCCGTCCCCGGCCTGCAGCGCTGCGCCTTCTGGTGGCTGCTGCACGAGCGGATCGACGGGCGCTACGCGATCGGCGGCCGCCACCGCGTGCTGCCGCCCCGCGCGGACCTCTTCGGGGAGTCCACGCCGAGCGCCGAGCAGCTCGAGCGCAGCATCCACAAGGTCGCCCAGCGCCTGTGCTCGGACACCGGGGCCCCTCTGCCCGAGATCGAGGTGACGGACCTGCGCGTGCGCTCGCAGCTGCTCACCACCGCGACCGTCCGTCTCGACGGCCGCCCGCACATCTGGTCCGACGTGCGCGACCGCGACTTCGTGCGCACCCTCGCGCGCGTCTGCTCGAGCGACGAGCAGACCGTCATGGTCTTCGACGACCACGGTGCCGACACCCACTGGACCCGGCCGATGGTCGATGTGCTCGTCGTACCGACCGAGCACGTGGGCGGCGTCGCCGCGCTCCTGCGCGAGCACGTGCGCCCGGCCGTCGCCGCGGCGCACGCATGGATCGACCTGCCCTACTCGGGTCGGGACGAGTCGACGCGTGCGGGTCTGCACGGCAGCTGGCGTCGTCGCGCGAAGCGGATGACGCCGTGGGCGCCGCCGGCGCTCCTCCGCCGCGCCGCCTGAAAGTCCCGACCGGAGCCTCTGGAGCCTCTGCTCCCGCCTACTTCCGCCCTGCGATCGCCGCGCTCAGGCGATCGGTGAGCGCCCGGTCCACGGGCAGCTCCACGTCGTCGAGATGCGTGATCGGGCAGGCCAGGCGCACCGAGGACAGCAGCCAGGCACCGTCGGACTCCGCCACCTGCGCGAGCGTCATCAGCTCCTCCGCCGCCTCGGCGCCCTCGCCGCGCACGAGCTCGAACACCGAGCCCAGGCTCGTGCCGGGCAGCACGCCCGCGTCCACCGGCGTGGTGAGGAAGCGGTTCCCGCGCTTGACCAGCAGGGTCGACGTCGGCCCCTCGAGCGCGTACCCGTCGGAGGAGATGAACAGGACCTCGTCGGCCCCGCGCCGCGCGGCCTCGCGCAGACCGGCCATGTTGATCGCGTAGGAGAGGCTCTTGGCGCCCGCGAGCAGCCAGGGGCTGGTCTGCGGCGCGGTGGTGGGGATGCCGCGGTCCAGGGCCGCGACGCGCAGACCCGCGCGGGCTGCGGCGTAGCTCGGGGCGGCGTCGGCGAAGACCCAGGCGGTGGGGCGCGACTGCCCCTCGACGCCGCGGGAGACGACGATCTTCACGAGCAGCTCGGGGACCGGCAGGTGCGCGGTGACCGCGGCGTCGACCGCCTGGGCGAGCACGTCCAGATCGAGCGCGGGCAGGTCGAGCATGCGGGCGCTGCGCTGCAGGCGCTCGAGGTGCGGCGTGAGGTTCGCGGGACGGGAGTCGAACACGCCCACCGTCTCGAACACGCCATCGCCCCGGGTGGCGGCGAGATCGGTGACGCGCAACTGCGGCGCGCCCTCGTCGACCAGGCGGAAGGCCGGACGGGCCTTGAGCGCGGGATCGGCGGCGACTCCGGGGATCATCACCAGGACGGCAGGACGAGAGGACACGACGACTCCTTGGATCGGGCGGGGAACCCCCGATCCTACGCGCGCGCGGCGCACACGGCCGCGCGCCGGTTCACTCGCCCGTCACCACCACCACGAGGCCGTCGGCGCGCCAGGCGATGCCGATGTCGAGCGGGTCGCCCGGGAGGTCGGCGTTCATGACCTCGACGCGCGCACCGGGGGCGGCGCCGCGCAGGTCGGCGACGGCGAGAGCGTCCGCGGGCGCGTCGACGCCTGAGGGGGCCTCGACGGTCAGGGCGACGGTGCGCTCGGGGTCCTCGGCGAACAGGGGCGCGAAGAAGGACTCCTCCATGCGGTCGGCGACCAGCTCGGCGTCCACCGTCTCGTCGGCCGTCGTGGTCACCGCGAGGTCCAGGGCCTCCGTGAACCGCTGCACGTAGTCGACGAGGTCGGGGGCGACGAGGGTCAGGGCGAGGTCCTCGCCGATCGCGAAGACCGGACCTGCCGCGCCCTGCGCGTCGATCGCGAGGACGACGGCGACGTCGTCGCCCTCGTACAGCGGCGTGAAGGAGACCGGGTCGGTGAGGATCGTGAAGGGGCCCAGGTCGCTGCGCTCGTCGACGACGATCATGAGCGCCGCGTCGCCGCCGACCACCCGGATCCCGCCGAACTCGTCGGCGATCCTCGAGAGCACGGGAGGCAGGTAGGCGCGGGGGTCACCGGCGACGCCGCCCGCGAGCCCCGCGGTGCCCGGGGCGCCGTCGCTCTGCTCGTCCTCGGCCTCGAGCGGGGCGATCAGCTCGAGCACGCCCTCGTGGCGGGCGGCGAGCGCGGTCAGGCGGTCGATCGCCCCGCGCAGGGGCTCGATGGGCAGGGGCGCCGCGTCATGCGGCCAGTCGAAAGCGGGCATGGGCTCATCGTGGCACAGGAGCCGGTCGCGACGGCCCTACTCGTCCCGGCGGTCCGGGACCACGCGGGCGATGTAGGGGACGCGCCCGGCGCCGAGGTCCCCGAGGCGGCCGTGGGGGTCGACGACGACCACGCGGTGCCCGTCGGCCGCGAGGCGCGCGAGGCCCTCGTGCAGCATGCGCCGGCCCACGTCGTTGAGGGAGGAGACCATGCCGATGTCCACCACGACGTCGCCCTCGCTCGGGTCGATGCGCTCGAAGTGCCGCAGCGCCATCTCCGCCGAGGCGAAGTCCATCGCGCCCTGCAGCACGACCAGGCGCCGACCGCGCCGTGTCCTCTCGCGGCGGCCGATGACCTCGAGGGACGGCTCGGGGATCCGCATCAGGTGCAGGTTCATGTCCCGGCTCAGGCGCTCGAAGACCCGCACCCCGCGCACCGAGTTGCCGAAGCGGTCCAGGCGCGGGGAGAAGGTTCCCGCTCCCACCTGCCCGGGCAGCGCGCCGAGGATGCCGCCGGCGACGCCCGACTTCGCGGGGATCCCGACGGCGGAGAGCCAGTCCCCCGCCGCGTCGTACATGCCGCAGCTCGTCATCACCGAGAGCACCTGGCGGGCGACCTCCTCGGGGACGACCTGCTCGCCGGTCAGCGGGTTCGTGCCGCCGCGGGCGAGGGTCATGCCCATCACGGCGAGGTCGCGCACGTCCACGAGCGCCGCGCACTGGCGCGTGTACCCGCGCACCGCCTCCTCGGGGGAGCCGGAGATGATGCCGTTCGCGCGCACCAGGGACGCGAGCGCCAGGTTCCGCCAGACCTCGGACATCTCGGAGGCGAAGACGTCCTCGTCGACCGCGAGCTCGCGGCCCGCGAAGGCGCCCAGGCCCTCGATGACGCGGGAGGTGCGGGCGTCCTCGTCGAGGTCCGCGGGGCCGACGAGGGTGTGGGTGGTGATGGCGCCGATGTTGATCATCGGGTTCTCGGGGCGCCCGTTCCCCTCCTCGAGGCTGATCTCGTTGAAGGCGTCGCCCGACGGCTCGACCCCGACCTTCTCGAGCACCGCGTCGATGCCGTGGTCGCGCAGCGCGAGCGCGTAGGCGAAGGGCTTGGAGATCGACTGGATGGTGAAGCGGCGCTCGGCGTCCCCCGCGCTGTAGAGGGTGCCGTCGGGGGTGCACAGGGCCACGGCGAGGTGGTCGGGGTCGGCCGCGGCGAGCTCGGGGATGTAGTCGGCGACGGCGCCGTCGTCGGCCGCGCACTCGGACAGGATCTGCTGGAGGTACTCGCCGACGGGGGAATGCATGGTGCCTCCAGGGGCGGGGTCGGATGGGTGCTCAGCTGCTCCGCACCCGGTGGGCGGGCGGTCCCGGACGGGTGACGAGCCAGGTCGCGGCGCGCCCGGCGACGGGGAAGGTGTCCGCGTAGCGGTCCACCCAGTCGACGGCGAAGCGGTCCGCGCGCTCGGCGGGGACCATCGCCCAGACGCTGCCGCCGAAGCCGGCGCCGAATGCGCTGGCGGCGTCGGCCCCCATCTCGCGGGCCAGGCGCTGCAGGGCGACGGTCTCGGGGGTCTGGTTTCCCAGGCCCTCCTCGGCGAGCTGCTGCGACTCGTCGACCAGGCTCCCGAAGGTCGCGAGGTCGCCGGCGGCGAGCGCGTCGGTGGCCGCCGGGATGATCCGCTCGGACTCCTCGAGGAACTGGGAGAGGCGGGCGGAGAGGTAGGTGCCGGGGTCGATCAGGGCGCGCAGCTCGTCCGCGGCGCCGGGGTCGGCGGCCACGACGTCTCCGAGCGTGGCATCGTGGCGGCCCGTGCGCTCGTTCCAGATGCCCACGATGTCCCGCGCGGAGAGGGAGACGCGGTTGTAGTGCTCGAGGGCGGATCCGGTCTTCTCCGCCTGCACCCCGGAGACGGCGATGACCAGGGCGCGGTCCTCGGGGAAGGGCACCGCGCTCTCGAAGGCGACGGGGCAGAAGGAGTACTGGACCATCTGTCCCTCGCGGCCGCACAGCATCGCGACGTGGTCCTCGCTGCCGCCGAAGGTGCCCACGCCGCGGTGGCCGGCGAGCGGGCCGTAGCTCTGGCCGTTCTCGACGCAGCCGAGGTACTCGGCGAGACGCTCGCGATCGGTGACGACCTCCCGGTAGGCGGGTTCGTCGCCCATCCGGCAGAGCTCGCCGTAGGCGAGGGCGAGGCCGACGACGAGCGCCGAGGAGCTCGACATCCCGGCCGCGAGCGGCAGGTCCGATTCGATGCCGATCTCGGCGCCGCGGGAGCGGCCGGGGAAGTTCGCGCGCAGCCGGTCGACGACGGTGCGCACGTACCCCGACCAGTGGCCCGCGCCGAGCCGTCCGGCGGGCTCGGCGTCGAGGTCGATCTCGAGGGTCTCCCGGGCGATGGAGCTCGTGACCAGCAGCTTCCGGTCCTCGCGGGCGCGCGCGGTGACGGTGTGGCCGCGGTCGACGGCGGCCAGCAGGGAGCGCCCGCCGGCGTAGTCGGTGTGCTTGCCGAGCATCTCGACCCGGCCGGGCACGAACCAGGCGACCTCGTCGGGCAGGGAGGCGGGCGCGTTCACAGGCGCACCTCGATGCCCGCGAGCGCTTCCTGGACCGAGGCGATGTCGCCGCGGGAGGACATGTCGAGCACGCCCACGGCGGCGGGCACCACGGTGAAGACCTCCCCGCCCGCGACCTGACGGCGCACGGCGTCGATCACCTCGTACTCGCCGCGCGGGGACGGGTCGATGCGCGCGCAGGCCTCGAAGATGCCGGGGGTGAACAGCCAGGCGTTCATGGAGACGGGGGCGTCGTCGCCGAAGGCGGCAAGGGTCTGCTCGTCCGGCTTCTCGACGATGTCCCGCAGGCGGCCGTCGACGTCGACGTCCACGAGGGCGAAGGCGCGGATGCGCTCGGCGGGGATGTTCGACTGCGCGACGAGGGCCTCGCGGTCGAAGCCCACGAGGGCGCTGCCGGGGGCCGTGGCGAGGGCGCGCAGGGCCTCGGCCGGGTAGTGGTTGTCCGAGTTCAGGACGATCACGCGCTGGTCGCCGGCGAAGTCGCGGGCGGCCGCGACCGCGTCGGCGGTGCCGCGCGGCTCGGCCTGGACGGCGGTGGTGACGGTGACGCGGCCCCCGCTCGTGCGCTCCGCGTACTCGCGCAGCACATGGTGCTCGGGGCCGATGACGAGGCACACGTCGGTGACGCCGACGTCCGCGAGGGCGCTGATCACGAAGTCGAGGAAGGGACGGCCGACGTCGATGAGCGCCTTCACGCCGCTCGCGGCGACCGCGGCCTGCTTCTCGTCGACCTGCGCGTCGTCGTCGGCCCTCCGCATGCGGGTGCCGAGCCCGCGGGCGAGGATCACGGCACGGGTCACCGGGGCGGCAGGGCTCGTCGTCGTCGCGCTCACGGGGACGAGTGTAGAAGGCTTCACGCGGGAGGGCCTCACGACGGGCCGCATCACCACGACGCCGTGTAGAGTTGCGCGGGTCGTCCCGACCCCGTCCACCCGAGGAGATCCGCCCATGGCTGGCGTGCGCGCGCGCTCGAACGGCGCCCTGGAGGCGCTGGTCATGCGCGCCCTCTGGCAGGCCGACGAGGCGCTCGGCGCCCGCGCGATCCTCGGCACCTTCGCCGACCCCGTCCCCGCGTACACGACGATCCTCACGGTGCTCACGCGCCTCGAGGAGAAGGGGATGGTCGAGCGGGAGGCCCTCTCGCCGCGCAAGGTGCGCTTCCGCCCGCGCATCAGCAGCGCCGAGGCGCACGCCCGCGACATGGTCGAGACCCTCGACGAGGCCGATGATCGCCGCGGCGCCCTGCTCGCCTTCGCCGACACCCTGAGCAGTGAGGACATCGAGCTCATGCGCAGCGCGATCGACGCGCGCCGCCCGCGGGGCGCCGCCTCGTGATCGTGCTGCTGCTCGTGCTCGCCGGGGCGCTGCTGTGCGCGCCGGCCTCCGTGCTCCCGCTCGTGGCGGGCCGCTGGCAGGTCTGGCATCCGCGGCTCGCGCTCGGGCTGTGGCTCGGCATCGGCGCCGCGGGCCTCGCGCTCGCGGCCGCCTCGGTCCTGACGGCCGGTCTGCTGGTCGCGTTCTCGGGGCCGACGGGGGCCGTCTCGATCTCCGCCTCGGCGCGTGCGCTCGCCCTCGCGCTCCTCGCGTGGCTCGGGCTGGGCGGCGCGGGGGTGCTCGCCGCGATGGCGCTCGGGGGCCCCGGGCGGGGCGCGCCCGCCGACGGGTCCGCCGCCGATCCCGACGCCGCCGCCGAGGACGCGCTGCTGGATGCCGAGGGACCGAGCACGGCCCGACCGGTCGCGCGCCGCTCCCCCGCCACCGTGCGCATGGCCTTCGACGCCGAGACCGGAGCGGTGCTCTACGAGGTCGACGACCCGCGCCTCATCGCCCATGCGATAGGCGGCAGGCACCCCGAGATCACGGTGTCGCGGCAGGCCCGCGAGGCGCTCACCGCCGCCGAGCTGCGCGGCGTCCTCGCCCACGAGGCCGCCCATCTGCGCGGGCGTCATGCCGAGATGCGGCGGCTGTGCGCCTGGCATGCCGCGTGCCTGCCCCGGCGCTCCGCGCTGCGCCGTCTTCTGGTGGGGCGCGTGCACCTGCTCACCGAGCTCGCGGCCGACGACGCCGCCGCCCGCGCCGTCGGCGAGGGGCGCCTGCTCGCGGGGCTGCGCGCCTGCCACGCCCTCGTGGCCTCGCCCGCGCTGCTGGTGCGCGCCGAGCGCCTCGCCGCGCGCGGTGCGGAGGACCGTGTGACCTCGGCTCCAGCACCCCTTCCCGGCCCGGCCGGGAACGTCTACACGAAGTAGAGTTCTGGGCGTGAGAACCCGAGTCGTCGCGTGGATCGCCGTGGCGGTCGCGCTGGTGTGCGTGCCGCCCGTGATCGCCGACGCCGCGCTCGGCGAGCAGCTCTTCACCTCGATCCACCGGGAGTACCCGGGGGCGACCACCGCGCTGGTCGCGGGGCTCATCGAGTCCGCCGCCGCCTTCGCGGGAGTGCTCACCCTGGGTTCCCTGGTCACGGTCGCCTTCCTGCACGCGCGCACCCGCAAATCAGCGCGCCGCGTGCAGTCCGCGCCCGACCTCACCGCACTGCTCGTCTCCTCGGTCAGCTGGTGCGTGCTCTCGCTCGCGAGCATCGTCGCGAGCGCCGCCGACACCAACGGCCTGGCCCTGTCGCGGGTGATCAGCCCCGACACGATGCTGCGTGTGTACTCGTTCGGCTACATGCCGCGGGCCTGGACGGTCACCGCGGTCGCGGCGCTCGTCGTCGCCCTCACCGCCTTCCTCGCGACGCGCTGGGCGACCCTCCTGCTGGGCCTGTGGGCGGGCTGCATCGGCATCCTCGCGCCGGTCGTCGTCGGGCAGATCCTCGTCGGCCCGAACCACGACGTCGGCTCGGACGCCGGCACGCTGCAGACCCTCGTGATCGGCCTGCTGCTCGCCCCGCTGCTGGTCGATGCGATCCTCGGTGCCACCGGCGCCCCGCGGACCGACCGCGGCCGCCTGCGCCTGCTCGCGCGGATCGGCGTGCCCGCGGCCCTCGTGCTCGAGATCGTCCTGGCCTGGTTCAAGCTCCAGGGCGCCGGCGCGCTCGGCACACCGACCGCGGCGCTCGAGGGCGTGCGGATCCTGCTGCTGCTCGCGATGGGCGCGCTGCTGCTGGTGCGGGGCTCGGGGACGCTCGAGGGCCGACGCGTCACGGCGCTCGGCGCGCTGCTGCTCGCGGTGCTCGGCGCCGGCGCGGCGATGCTGCGGATCCCGCCGCCGCAGTACTTCGTGCCCACCTCGATCCCGCAGGTGTTCATGGGCTACGAGGTGCCCGAGGCGCCGTCGGCCGAGGTGCTGCTGTCCACCGGTCGGCTGAACCTGCTGTTCTCGGTGCTCTCGCTCGCCATGATCGTGCTGTACCTGGCGATGGTGATCTCGCTGCGGCGGCGCGAGGACCGCTGGCCGCTCTCGCGCACGATCTTCTGGATCGCCGGCTGGCTGGTGGTGCTGCTGGCGACGAACAGCGGGATCGGCCGCTACTCGGCGCCCGACTTCGGCGTGCACATGGCCGTGCACATGAGCCTGGGCATGCTCGCCCCGATCTTCCTGGTCCAGGGCGGGATCATCACGCTGATGCTGCGCGCGTCGGCGGCGCACGCGCGCACCGTGGGCATCCACGCCTGGATCACGCAGGCGCTGAACTGGCCGGTGATGCGCACGGTCTACCACCCGGCGCTCGTGTTCGTGGTGTTCATCGGCAGCTACTACGGCCTGTACTTCTCCCCGCTGTTCGGGCTGATGATGCGCTACCACTGGGCGCACCAGCTGATGAACCTGCACTTCCTGCTCGTCGGCTACCTCTACTACAGCCTGATCATCGGCGTGGACCGGCCGCCGCGGCCGCTGCCGCACATCGGCCGCCTCGGCTACATCCTCGCGGCGATGCCGTTCCACGCCTTCTTCGGCGTCGCCATCATCTCGAGCTCCACGATCCTCGCGGAGACCTACTACACCTACCTCGACCTGCCGTGGGCGGACCTCGCCCACTCCCAGCAGGTCGCCGGGTCCGTGGCCTGGGCGGGCGGCGAGGTGCCGCTCGTGATCGCGATCATCGCGCTCGGCGTGCAGTGGGCCCGGCAGGACGACGTCGAGGCCAGACGCCGCGACCGCCACATGGATCGCGGGCTCGACGACGAGTTCGATGCGTACAACGAGATGCTCAAGAAGCTCTCGGACAGGAAGGGCAGCTGATGACCCCGCCCGTGCTCGAGTCCCGCACTCCCGCCCCGGTCGATCCGGCCGAGCGCTGGAGCTTCGACGTCTCGGGGATGACCTGCGCGGCCTGCGCGAACCGCATCGAGCGCAAGCTCAACAAGGCCGACGGCATCTCCGCGACCGTGAACTACGCGACCGAGCGCGCGCTGGTCACCGGCATCGAGGCCCCGGACGAGGCGATCACGCTGATCCGCGCCGCGGGCTACGACGCCGCCGTGCACGACGAGGCCGACGACACCTGGTCCCGCCGCGCGACGGAGATGCGCATCACCTCCCTGCGGCGCCGGCTGATCGCGGCCGCGCTGCTGACGATCCCGCTGATGGACGTCTCGCTCGTGCTCGCCCTGGTGCCGCAGTGGCGGTTCCCGGGCTGGGAGCTGCTGTGCGTGCTGCTCGCGATCCCCGTGGTCACCTGGGCCGCCTGGCCCTTCCACCGGATGACGCTGCGGAACCTGCGCCACGGCGCGGTCTCCATGGACACCCTGGTCTCGATCGGGATCGCGGTGTCCTTCGGCTGGGCGATCGTCTCGATGCTCGTCGGCCTCGAGCCGCAGGACGGCTTCTGGCTCGGCTTCGGGCGCGCGCCGGCGGGGGCCGACGCCCTCTACCTCGACGTCGCGGCCGGGATGACCACCTTCCAGCTGGCCGGCCGTTACTTCGAGTCCCGCAGCCGCCGCCGCGCGGGAGACGTCCTGGGGGCGCTCACCGCACTGGGGGCGAGCGAGGCGCGCGTGCGCCGCGACGGCGCCGAGTCCATGGTCGCGATCGAGCAGCTGCGCCGCGGCGACCTGCTCGTGGTGCGTCCCGGCGAGACCGTCCCGGCCGACGGGGAGATCGTCGAGGGCTCGGCCGCGATCGACACGGGCGCCATGACCGGCGAGTCCGTGCTGCGCACGTCCGGGATCGGCGACGAGGTCGTGGGCGGGACCGTCTCGACCGACGGGCTGCTGGTGGTGCGGGCGACGGGCGTCGGCGCGCACACGCAGCTCGCGCAGATGGCCGCGATCGCCGAGCAGGCCCAGGTCCGCAAGGCCGACGTGCAGCGCACCGTGGACGCCGTGGTGCGCGTGTTCGTGCCGGTCGTGCTCGTGCTCAGCGTGCTCGTCGCCGCAATCTGGCTGCTGCTGGGCGCGAACACCGCCACCGCGGTCTCGAACGCGATCAGCGTGCTCATCATCGCCTGCCCGTGCGCGCTCGGCCTCGCGACCCCCACCGCGCTGATGGTGGGCGTGGGCCGCGGCGCCGTGCTCGGCATCCTGGTCAAGGGCCAGGACGCCCTCGAGGCGAGCGGCACCGTGACCACCGTCGTCCTCGACAAGACCGGCACCCTGACCGCGGGCGCCCCGAGCGTCGAGCGCGTGGTGGTGACGGGCGGGGCGAGCGCCGCGCAGGTGCTGCGCTGGGCGTCGGCCGCCGAGTCCTCCTCCGAGCACGCCGTGGCCACGGCCATCCGCGAGCACGCGGCGAGCCGCGTGGCCGACGTCCCCGAGGCCCGCGACTTCCATGTCACGCCCGGGCTGGGCGTCGAGGCCGTGATCGAGGACGCGCAGGTGGCCGTCGGCAGCCCCGCGCACATGGAGACCGTCGAGATCACCGTGCCCACGGACCTCGCGGAGACGGTGCGCGAGGCGGAGGCGTCCGGGCGCTCGGCCGTGCTCGTCGCCCGCGAGGGCGGGGCCGTCGGCGCGATCGTGCTGGCCGACGAGATCAAGCCCGATGCGCGCGGCGCGATCGCCGCGCTCCACGAGGCGGGCCTGCGCACCGTGCTGCTCACGGGCGACTCCGAGGCGGCCGCCCGGCGCGCGGCCGCGGACCTCGGCATCGGCGACGTGCGCGCGGGCGTCCTGCCCACGGGCAAGGCCGCCGCGATCGAGGAGCTGCGCGCCGACGGCCACTCGGTCGCGATGGTCGGCGACGGCATCAACGACGCCGCGGCGCTGGCCGCCGCGGACCTGGGGCTCGGCATGGTGACCGGCACCGACGTCGCCCTGAAGTCCTCGGACATCATCCTGGTCCGCGAGGACCTGTTCGCGGTGATCGACGCGATCGCGCTCTCGCGGGCCACCAACCGCACCATCCGCACGAACCTCGTGTGGGCCTTCGGCTACAACGTGGCGGCGATCCCGATCGCCGCGATCGGCCTGCTGAACCCGCTGATCGCGGCGGGCGCGATGTCGCTGTCCTCGGTGTTCGTCGTGCACAACTCGCTGCGCCTGCAGAACTTCCGCTCGCGCCGGCCGCGCACCGGGCGCACGGGGCGCTGAGCGCGCGGCCGGTCGCATCGTGCATCCTGCCGGTCGATTTGCGGGCCCCGTCGGCCGGCCCTAGAGTTCTCTACAGAACGTAGAACTAAGACGGGCGGAGCGGGATGCACGGGACGATCGGCGCGGTGGCGCTCAGCATCGTGTTCGCCGTGCTCGGCGTCCACGCGCTCGTGCGCGCGGTGCGCCATCGCGACCGACCCGTCGACCGCGTGGGCGATCTCCTGCACGTGCTCATGTGCGTCGTCATGGTCGCCATGTCCTGGTCCTGGTGGAGCGTTCTGCCCGCGCTCCCCCAGATCGTCCTGTTCGCCCTCGCCACCGCGTGGTTCGCCCTGCTCGCCCTGCTCCAGCTCGCGGAGGGCCGCACGGACGCGAGCGTCCACGGCCCGCTGCACCAGGGCCAGCACGCGGTGATGATGCTGGCGATGGTCTGGATGGTGGTGACGATGTCCGCCGACCCGGGCTCGAGCGCCCACTCCATGACCATGCTGCCCACCGGCGCGGGCCTGCTGGGCGTGGCCTTCACGGGCGTGCTCGCGGTCTCCGGTCTGCTGCAGCTCGCGGAGGCCCACGAGTCGCCGGGCCCGCGCGCGGGCCTGCGGATGATGGCCGCGATGGACCTCGCCATGGCCCTGGCCTGCTGGCTGATGCTGCTTCACTGATCGACCCATCCGATTCCCCTCCGACTCCGAATCCCTGCCGATCCCCCACCACGAGGACATCCATGACTGCGAACACCGCACGCCGACTCCCCCTCCGCGCAGCGCTCGGCCTCGCCGCCGCGGGGCTCGCCTTCGCCGTGCCCGCGGCCGCGCAGGCCCACGTGACCGCGGACGCCGAGGACACGACCGCGGGCGCGTACACCGTGGTCACCTTCAGCGTCCCCCACGGCTGCGACGGCTCGGCCACCACGAGGGTGGCGATCGACCTGCCCGAGGGGGTCGACGAGGTGACGCCCACGCGCAACCCGTACTACGACGTCACGACGAAGCACGAGAAGCTCGCCGAGCCCGAGACCGACGCCCACGGCAACGAGGTCACCGAGCGCGACTCCCAGGTCGTGTACACGGCGAAGACCCCCCTGCCCGACGGCGAGCGCGACTCCTTCGAGCTCTCCCTGCAGATCCCCGAGGACGCCGCGGGCACTACGCTCACCTTCCCCACCACGCAGACCTGCGAGAAGGGCGAGACCGCGTGGACCCAGGTGCCGAAGAAGGGGCAGAGCGAGGACGACCTCGAGTCCCCGGCGCCCTCGGTCGCCGTCGCCGCCTCCGGCGCCGCGTCCGGCGACGCGTCCGGCACCTCCTCCACCGCGACCGCCGTCGCCCAGCCCCAGGCGGCCCTCGACGGCACGACCACGGCGCTCGTCGTCACCAGCCTCGTGATCGGCGCGCTCGGGCTGCTGAGCGGCGCGGCGGCGCTGATCACCGTGCGCAGGAGGCGCTGATCCCGTCGTGACCCATCTCCGGATGCCCGCGCTGCGGGTGCTGCTCGGGAGCCTTCTCGGCCTGCTGCTGATGCTCGGCGGGGCCGCTCCCGCGCTCGCGCACGCCCAGCTGGAGTCCAGCAGCCCTGACGACGGGACCGTGGTCGAGCACGCCCCCGGGACGGCGACCCTCACCTTCGACGAGCACGTACGGCCGATCGAGGGCGAGACCCACCTGACCCGACCGGACGGCACCTCCACGACGCTCGAGGCGCACTCCCGCGACGACGACGTGCTCGCCGCGCTGCCCTCGGACCTCCCCGACGGCAGCTATGTGCTCACCTATCGGGTGGTCTCGGCCGACGGGCATCCGGTGTCGGGCACCCTCGACTTCTCCGTGGGCGCCCCGTCCACGATCCCTGCCGCGCCGTCCGGCGACAGCGGCGCCGGCGCCGCGGCGCACGAGGAGCCGGGCGCGGGGGCGAGCACGCTGGTCCCGGTGCTCACCGTGGCCGAGTACCTCTCGCTGCTGGTGATGGCGGGCATGCTGCTGTGCTCCGTGCTCGTGGCGCGCGGGGCGGCGGCCCGGGCCGTGATGGCCTCGCACCGGGCGACGCGGGCCCTGCGGGTGCTCGCGCTGGTGGCCGCGGCGGCGGCCGCGCTCCTCGTCCCCGTGACGGCGGCCGAGGTCGCCGGTTGGACGCGCATGGGCGCGGGGCTCTCGGCGCCGCCCGTCGTCGGAGCGGGCGTCGTGATCCTCGGGGCGGCCCTGGTCCTCGGGGCGGGAGGGGCGCGCAGGCCGGCGCTCTCCGTCCCCGGCGCGCTGCTGGCGCTGATCGCCCCGGTGCTCGTCGGCCATTCGGCATCCATCGCCCCGCGTCCGCTGATGCTCCTCGCCGACGCCGCCCATCTGCTCGCGGGCGCCGTGTGGTCCGGCGGGCTGCTCGCCGCGATCGCGATGCTCACGGCGCTGCACCGGCACTCGGCGGCCGCGGAGGGCGTGGCCGTGGTGCGGCGGTTCTCCCTCGTGGCGCTGGTGAGCGTGCTGGTGCTGGCCGCGAGCGGCACCACCATGGCAGTGCTGATCCTGGACTCGCCCTCGGCGCTGGTGACCTCGGCGTGGGGGCGCACGCTGCTCGTGAAGCTCGTGGTCGTCGCCGTCGCGGTGGGGCTCGCGGCGTGGAACCGCAGCCGACTGCTGCCCGCGATCGCGGCGGCCGACGCCCCGTGGGAGCGCCTGCTGCGGATCATGCGGCGCGAGGCGGTGCTGCTGCTGGGGGTGCTCGCGATCACCGGCCTGCTCGTGAACCTCAGCCCGCACGTGCACTCGATGGACTCGATGGACTCGATGAGCGCCCCGGCGTCCGCCTCGTCCACGGTCCCGGTCGACGCGCCGGTCGCACCGGCGACGCCCGGGACCGCGTGATCCTCCACCGCCGCCCCGCCCCTAGGATGGCCGGATGACGACGCCCGAGGAGGAGCGCGCCCCCGCGGCGACGGCATCCGCGGACGTCCTGCGCGAGACCCTGCTCGCGATCGCCGCAGGGGACGCGGACGCCTTCCCCCGCCTCTACGACGCCACGAGCGCGCGCGTGTTCGGCCTCGTGCTGAGGGTGCTGAGGGACCGGGCCCAGTCCGAGGAGGTCACCCAGGAGGTGTACCTCGAGGTGTTCCGCCGGGCCTCGTCCTTCGACCCGTCGAGGGGGTCGGCGCTGGCCTGGATCCTCACCATGGCCCACCGCCGCGCGGTGGACAGGGTGCGCGCGTCACAGTCGCAATCCGATCGCGACATCGCCTACGAATCACGATCGTCGACGGAGCAGCCCGACCCGACCAGCGAGACGGCTCTGGACGGCATCGAGGCGCGCCACGTGCGCGGCGCGCTCTCGCAGCTGTCGGACAGGCAGGGCGAGGCGATCCGCCTGGCCTATCTGGACGGACTCACCCAGTCCCAGGTCGCCGAGCGGCTGAGCATCCCGCTGGGGACGGCGAAGACGCGCATCAGGGACGGGCTGCTGGCCCTGCGGCGGATCATGAGCACGGAGCACACGAGGGAGGAGGAGAGATGAGCGAGAGCCGCGGAGCACCGCACGACAACGATCGCGACCCCACGCACGAGGAATTCGAGTCGCTCGCGGCCTCCTATGCGCTCGACGCCCTCGACCCCTCCGAGACCGCGGCCGTCGAGGCCCACCTGGACACGTGCCCGCAGTGCCGTGAGCTCGTCGACTCCCTGCGCGAGACCGCGGTCGGTCTCTCCGAGGGGCTGGAGACGCCCCCTCCCGCCGCGCTGCGCGACCGGATCCTGGAGGCCGCGAGCGACGGGTCGGATGCGACGCCCGCGACGCCCGCGACGCCCGCGACGGCCGAGGAGCCCGAGGAGCAGCGGCTCCCGCGCCGGCCGAGGCGCCGCGCCGTCCTCGCCGGAGGGTTCGCCCTCGCCGCGAGCGCGCTGGTCGCGACCGGCCTCGTCGTCGCACGCCCCTGGCGCTCGCAGGAGGAGAAGGACATCGACGAGGTGCTCGCGGCGGACGACGCCCGGGAGTACACGACGACATGGCGCTCGGCGCGGATCACGGCGGTGCGCTCACCCTCCCTGGGCTCTGCGGTGCTGAAGGTCGAGGACCTTCCCGCCGCTCCGTCGGGCAAGGACTACCAGGCGTGGACCATGGAGTCCGAGGGCCCCGTGAGCGCAGGTCTGGTCCACCCCGACGATGACGGCGACTCCCGCACACTGCTGTCCGCGGGGTCGGCCGAGGGCGCCGCCATCAGCCTCGAGCCCGCCGGGGGTTCGGAGCAGCCGACGACCGTCCTGGCCTCCCTCGAGTACTCCTGAGGGGACGATCCGGGCTCAGCCCTCGTCGACGAGCCTCGCGAAGACGATCACGTTGTCCGCGTGGCGCCCGGAGGCGTCGACCGTGCCGCCGCACGTGATCAGGCGCAGTTCGGGGGCGGAGGTGTTCTCGTACACGGCCCAGGTGGGGAACGAGTCCTTGGGGAAGCGGCCGACGTCGTAGACCTCGAAGGTCGCGGTGCTGCCGTCCGCGCGGTCCACCTCGACGCGGTCGCCCGTGCGCACCGCCCCGAGCTCGAAGAACACGGAGGGCCGGCTGCTGTAGGTCACGTGGCCCTCGATGACGGCGGGGCCCTTCTCACCGGGCGTCGGCGACCCGTCGAACCAGGCGGCGTCGTCCTTGCGGGCGCCGCGGGGCGCCGGCAGCGTCCCGTCGTCGGCGAGTGCCTGGGCGAACACGTCCCCGTCGATGTCGCGGTCCGGCACCCGGACGCGGACCGGCTTCGACGCCGGCAGCGCCGCGGGCGCGCTGGGGGCCGCGGAGGTCGAGGGGCTCTGCTCCGCCTCGCTCGACGGCGGCGTCGTCGCGCCGGAGCTGCTGGAGCCGCTGGAGCTGTCGGAGCTGCTGGAGGAGGCCTGCGCCGCCGGCGCCTGGGGCGGCACCGGCTCCTGATCGAGCAGGAAGACGATCAGGAGCACGAGCCCCGCCACGCACAGCGCACCGCTCGCGGCGGCCGCCCAGAGGCGGCCGCCGCGGCGGTGCTTCGTCGTCGTGCTGCTCATCGAGGGACGACGATCCTCACTTCTGCGTGCGCGCGCTGCGACGACGGCTCACGACGGCTCCGACGACGCCCGCGGTGACGAGCGCGCCGCCCGCTGCGAGCAGACCGGCGTCCTCGATGCCGGCGGTCGTGCCGTCACCGGTCTCGACGCCGCCCTGCGGCATGTCGGACATCTGGCTGACGGTCACCGCACCGCAGGCCGCGGGATCGGTGGCCTCGCTGGGCAGCGACGGGTCGAGATCGGACTTGGTGTCCCCGTCGTACTTGCCGCTGCCGTTGTGGTCGACACCGTGCACGACCACGACCGCCTTGCCGTCCTTGAGGGACGAGGCGACGTCGTCGCTCACCGTGATGGTGCGCTCGTAGTGGCCGTCACCCGTGGGGAAGTTCTCGACGTCCAGGCCGTTGTCCGGTCCGGTCCCGCCCTTCGTGGTGAGCGAGGCGCCGATCATGCCGTAGTCGTCCATGGCATCGCTGACCTGGATGGCGCCGTTCTCGCCGGATCCCTTCATGTTCGGGTCCGGGCACTTCCCCTTGCCTCCGATGTGGATGTGCTGGGCGTGCGGCGAGCCGTCGAGCAGCCCCTTGGTATCCATCTTGACGGTGAGCTGGTCGCCGTCGAGGGTGAGCCAGGCCGTGCCCGAGGCGCCCGAATCGTTGAGCTCCGTGAGGTCCGCCTGGTAGCTGTGCGCGCCGCTTCCCTCCGCGAGGGCCGGGGCGGTGGCGCCGAAGCCGACCGCCGCCATCGTGGCCGCCATGAGGGAGATGGACTTCATCGTCTTGCGCATGATGCCTCCGTTCGGAGTCACCGTGCGGCCGACGGGCCGCAGGGGACGGTGACGAAGGGGGTTCGGAGCGTCGGGCGGTCCGGATTGGTCGGGATCCGGATCCATCCCGCCCGATGCCATGTCACGGGAAGGTCACGGATGGGTCTCGGTGTCCGCCGACCCGCTCCGCGCGCGACCGGGGCGTGGTGTCATGCGTCACGTCGGGGTGCTCTCCTCAGGACCCCGCCCGGCGTCGCCGGCCATCCCTCTCCACTCCCCGAGGCAGCCCATGAGACACCTCCCTGCGCACCGCCGCGCTCTCCTCTCCCCCCGATCCCTCCTCACCGCCGGCGCCGCGGCAGCCCTCGCCGCCGCCATGTTCGGCCCCCTCCCCGCCCAGGCCGACGGCCAGGGCGACGACCTCGGGACGGCCTCCTCCCACGGAGTCGAGGCCCCCGCGAAGGGCTCCCCCTCCCTCGACGACGTGAAGGGCTCCGTGCCCGACCGCTACCTGGTCCAGGTCGAGGGCGCCCCGCAGGCGCAGGGCACTCCTCAGCGCACGCTGAAGACGAAGCAGACCGGCGTCGTGGAGAAGGCGGAGAAGGACGGCCTGGACGTGACCGTCGACCAGTCCTTCACGCATGCCTGGAACGGCATGGCCGTCTCGATGACGAAGGCCGACGCCGAGGCCCTCCAGGACGTCGACGGCGTCACCGCCGTCTACCCCGTGATGCAGGTGGCCCTGCCGCCGGATCAGGACGACGCTTCCCCCGAGGACGAGTACGCCAACGCCATGACCGGCGTGGACACGGTCCAGAAGGTCGACGGCCTGGACGGCGAGGGCGTGACCGTCGGCGTCATCGACTCGGGCGTCGACTACAACAACCCCGACCTCGGCGGCTCCGGGACGGACGACCAGACGAAGGACTTCCCCGGCTCGCGCGTGACCATGGGCTACGACTTCGTGGGCGACGACTACGACTCCTCTGTCGCGGGCAGCGTCCCGAAGCCCGACGAGTACCCGGACGACTGCGGCGGCCACGGCACCCACGTCGCGGGCATCATCGGGGCCGACGGCGACGTCACCGGCGTCGCCCCGAAGGCCGACATCGCCTCCTACCGGATCTTCGGCTGCGAGGGCACGAGCTCGACCGACGTCATCCTCGCCGCGATGGACCGCGCCTTCGCCGACGGCGTCGACGTCATCAACATGTCGCTCGGCGCCTCGTTCATGACCTGGGACGACTACCCGACCGCGCAGGCCTCGAACGAGATCACCGCCAAGGGCGTCGTGGTCGTCGCCTCGGGCGGCAACGAGGGCGAGGCCGGCACGTTCTCCGGCGGCGCGCCCGGCGTCGGCAGCGACGTGATCACCGTCGGCTCGGTCGAGAACACCGACGCCCACACCCCCTACTTCGCCGTCGGCAAGACGAAGTACGGCTTCACCTCCGCCGAGGACGGCGGGACGGTCCCGACCTCCGGAAAGGTCGTGCTGGCGAGCGCCGGCGAGGACTCGGACGCGGCCGACGCCCCCGTCCTGGCCTGCGATCCGGCCGAGGTGCCGAAGCCGACGAAGAAGAAGCAGGCCCTGCTCGTCAAGCGCGGCACGTGCTCCTTCCACGACAAGGCGGCGAACGCCCAGGAGGCCGGGTACACCGCGGTCGTGCTCTACAACAACAGCGCCGGCCTCATCAGCCCCACCGTCGCGGGCGACCCGGAGATCACGATTCCCGTCGTCTCCATCACCCAGGACGACGGCGTCGCCCTGCAGAAGGCCATCGCGGCGGGCACGACGAAGATCGCCTGGAAGGACGGCGTGGCCGTGTTCCCGAACGCGGGCGCCGGCCTCATGTCGTCCTTCTCCTCGTACGGGCTCACGGCCGAGCTGGGCCTGAAGCCCGACCTGTCGGCCCCCGGCGGGCAGATCTACTCGACCGTGCCGCTCGAGCAGGGCGGGCACGGCACGAAGTCCGGCACCTCGATGGCCTCCCCGCACGTCGCGGGCGCGGCCGCGCTGATGCTGCAGGAGCATGCGGGCTGGACGCCGAAGCAGGTGAAGTCGGCGCTCGTGAACACGGCCGACCCGCTGGACTGGTCGCTCGAGCCCGGCAAGGGCTACCTCGAGCCGGTGCACCGTCAGGGCGCGGGCATGCTCGACATGGTCGAGGCCGCCCACACCTCCACGTCGGTCGCCGAGCCGACGATCTCGCTCGGCGACAGCTCGCAGGGCGCCCACTCGGTCACGGTGAACGTGCGCAACGACGGCGATGCGGCGAAGACCTATGCGGTCTCGACCCGCACCGGCGTCGCCACCGGCGGCTCGCCGTCGGACCCGGCTTTCCAGGTCGCGGACCCCTCCGTGCGGCTCTCGAGCCGCTCGGTGACCATCCAGCCGCACCGCTCGGCGCTGGTGACCGCGCGGATCAGCGAGGACTTCGGCGAGGACGGCATCATCTATGGCGGCTGGATCCAGCTGACCAGCGATGACGAGGACCTCTCGGTGCCCTTCGCGGGCATGTCCGGCGACTACCAGAACGTCGAGGTGCTCGGCGCCCACGACGGCCTGCCGGTCCTCGGCAAGGCGCAGGGCGAGAACATCGTGCCGGTCTCCGGCGAGGACGCGACGTACTCGATGTCCGGGGACGACGTCCCCTACGTCCTCTTCTACCTGGACTACCCGGTCGAGCGTCTGGACGTGGCCGTGTACCACGCCAAGGCCGACGGCTCGAAGGGAAAGCTCGTGAACCCCAAGGTGGGCACGGTCAGCTCCGAGAGCAAGTGGGGCCGCTCGTCCGAGACCGAGGCGCTGCCCTGGGACGGCACCTACCAGACCGCGAAGGGGAAGACCGTCTCCGCGAAGGACGGGACGTACATCATCGAGGTCCGCGTGCTCAAGGCCCTCGGCGATCCCGACACGGCCTCCGACTGGGAGAGCTGGGACTCCGAGGTGCTGACGCTGTCGCACCAGAAGCCCTGAGCCCGGCGCGGGATCCGTCGCCGCCGCCGAGGCGCTGACGGCCCCGTCCCCCACCGTCGCCCCCGATCCGCAGCCGCGGGTCGGGGGCGACGTGGTCCCGCCGTCAGGACGCCGGGGCGCGGTCCTCCCGCCAGGACCCGGAGCCGAGCGCGAGCACGAGGACCGGCACGAGCAGCACGGCCCCGATCATGCCGAGCACCGAGAAGCTGCTGACGGCCATGATCGGCCCCGACGCGAAGGAGGCGACGGCTCCGCACAGGTTCGAGAGCGCGTCCGCGCCTCCCTGCGCCGACGCCCGCGCACGGTCGGAGACCGCCGCGCCGAACAGGGCCGACCCGCCCACGTTCATGAAGGACCATCCCAGTCCGAGCAGGATCAGCGAGGCCATCACCCCCGCCATCGACCCGGAGGCGAGGACCGCCAGCGCGAGCGAGGCCGCGAAGAGCACGATCCCGGCGACGACGGCGGCGCGGTGCCCCACGCGGTCGATGAGGATTCCGACCACGGGCGAGAGCCCGTACATGCCCGCGACGTGCAGGCTGATCGTGATCCCCACGATCGTCACCGACCCGCCCTCGTGCTGGACGTGCACGGGGGTCATGGTCATCAGCGCGACCATGACGGTCTGGGAGGTGAGGATCGCGACGAGCGCGGTGCGGGCCCGGCGGTTCACGCGGAACTCCCGGGCCATGTCCCGCAGCCGCTGCCGTCGCGAGGCGGGGCGGGCGGACCGGACGGTCAGGTCGGGTGCGGCGCTGTCGCGGGCGAGCAGGAGCAGCGGATCGGGCCGCAGGAGCACGAGCACCACGGCCCCGGCCACGACCGACCCGACGGCGGCGATGAGGAAGGCGGCGGAATAGACCGAGAGCCCCGTCGCCGCCCCGATCGCCTGGCCGGGCACGCCGAGGTTGGGGCCGAGCACGTTGCCGATGGCGCCCATCCACACGACGAGGGAGAGGGAGCGCGCCCGGGTCGCCGGCGAGGCGAGGTCCGTGGCGGCGAACCGCGCCTGCAGGCTCGCCGCCGTCCCGGCGCCCGTCAGCAGCAGTCCGAGGAACAGCGGCACGACGAGGTCCCATTGCGCGGCCAGGACCAGCAGGGCGGCTCCGAGCCCGGCGATCCACCAGCCGACGGTGAGCGCGACGCGGCGTCCGCGCCGGGCCGCCATCATCCCCAGCGGCACGCCCATCAGGGCGGCGCCGAGCGTCGAGGAGGTACGGGCGAGACCGGCCCAGGCCTCGCTGTCCGTCACCTCGCCGGCCAGCAGGATGCCGATCGAGGGCGCCACGCCCAGCCCGATCGTGCCCAGGATCTGGGCGACGACGAGCACGGCGAGGGTCCTGCGCTGCGCCGGGTGCGAGACGCCGCGCGGGTCGGCGGCGGTGGTCGTGCCGGTGGGCGCGGCGGGTCGGGACATCGTGCTCTCCTCGAACGGGATCATGCCCGGGCGAGTCTCGGACACGACTTGTATCCCAGTCTAGGGGTCCTCAGACGCCCTCGCGAGGCGATCCCACCTCCGAGACGTGGGCACGCAGCCGCTCCTCGAAGAGGTCCAGGTCCCCGCCCGTGAAGGCCTCCGCGAGCGCGGCGTGCTCGCGGATCGTCTCCTCGCCGCGCTCCAGCAGCGCCTCGCCCTCGACGGAGAGCGCGAAGCGGTGGCGGTCGGCCAGACGCGCGTGGAGCTCCAGCAGCACGTCGCTGCCTCCCGCCTCCACGAAGCAGCGGTGGAAGGCGAGGAGCGAGGTCACGTGCTCCCGCAGGTCGCGCGTGCGCACCGTGCGACGCTGCGCCTCCAGGACCTCCTCGAGCCGGGCGGCGCTCCGCCGCCGGGCGTCCGGGGCCGCGCGGCGCGCGCTCGTGATCTCGAGCATCGCGCGGGCCTCCGCGAGCTCCTCCACCGCGCGCTGGCTCAGCCCGCGGACCAGGGCTCCGCGCTGCGGGTAGATCGCGATCCACCCCTCCTGCTGCAGTCGCACGAGCGCTGCCCGCACCGGCGTGCGGCTCACCGCGAGCTCCTGCGCGAGCCCGGCCTCCCCGAGCATGGCTCCGGGCGCCAGGTCGCCGTCGAGGATCCGCTCCCGGATCCGCAGGTATGCCCGTTCGGCCGCGCTCGGCGCTCCCGCCGCTTGCGCCATCCGCCCCACCCCGTCCGGTCCCGTCCGTCGGCGGCCGCCCACGGCACGCCCTGGTCACCTCAGGATAACGGGGCTCCCGGGACCCGCCCCGGCACCGTCCCCGCGTGCGCTGGGGCACCCTCGCGCGAGCACGCGTTCCGTGCGCCCCGGCCACGTGCTTTGATGGGGCGCACCCGCGCGCGGGAGGCTGCGGACCGACCCACCCGTCGGCCCGTCCGTCGGCCCCGTGCGCACCGGAGTCCAGGGGGAGGTCGCGATGGGACGCGAGATCGGCTCGACCCAGTACACCCGCAGCGAGCGCACGCACTACCGGCGGGAGCTGAGGCGCAATCTCGACCTGTTCGAGACGTTCCTGGACACCGCCGAGTTCCGCACCGAGGGCACCATCGGCGTCGAGCTCGAGATGAACCTCGCCGTCGAATCCGGCGCCGGGGATCCGATGTCGCCGGCCCTGCTGGCCGACGAGGTCATCCCCGCGATCGACGACCCGGACTTCGTGCACGAGCTGGGTCGCTTCAACGTCGAGGCGAACCTGCCGGTCACCCATCCGCGCGGCAGCGGGCTGCGGGACCTCGAGCAGCAGCTGCACGAGCGGATCGAGAAGGCCGACGCCACGGCGCGCCGGCACGGCGCGCGCGTGGTGCCCGTCGGGCACCTGCCCACCCTCACCTCCGAGATGTTCGAGGACGACTCCTGGCGCTCCCCCGGCGCGCGCTACGAGGCGCTCGAGAACACGGTGATGGAGGCCCGCGGCGAGGAGATCCACCTGCGCATCAGCGGCGAGGGCCGCGGGCTCGACGTCGAGTTCGACTCGATCGGGCCCGAGGCCGCATGCACCTCCATGCAGCTGCACCTGCAGGTCTCCCCCGAGCAGTTCGCCGACGTCTGGAACGCCGCGCAGGCGATCGCCGGCCCGCAGGCTGCGCTGGGCGCGAACTCGCCGTTCCTGTTCGGCCGCCGGCTCTGGCACGAGAACCGGATCCCCGCGTTCACGCAGGCCCTGGACACCCGCCCGCCGGAGTACGCGACCCAGGGCGTGCGCCCGCGGGTGTGGTTCGGCGAGCGCTGGATCACCTCGATGTTCGACCTCTTCGAGGAGAACGTGCGGCTGTTCCCCGCGCTCATCCCCGAGTCCCGCACCATGGCCGAGGAGCCCCTGCTCGCCGAGAGCGCGTCCCCGCGACTGCACGAGCTGATGCTGCACAACGGCACCGTGTGGCGCTGGAACCGGCCGATCTACGATCCCGGCGAGGACATGCCCCACCTGCGGCTGGAGAACCGTCTGCTGCCGGCCGGGCCGTCGGCGATCGACATGGCCGCGAACGCCGCGTTCCTCTACGGGATCCTCGAGTCGCTCGTGAAGGAGCGGCGCCCGCTGTGGTCGCGCATGAGCTTCGAGCAGGCCGCCGAGCACTTCGAGCTGTGCGCGCGGTGGGGGCTGGAGGCCCGGATCACCTGGCCGCGCCTGGGCAAGGTGCGCGTCGCGGACCTGCTGGTCGAGCACCTCATCCCCCAGGCCATGCAGGGGCTGCGGGACCTCGGGACCGACGAGGACGTGATCGAGCGCTACACCTCGGTGCTGCTGGGGCGCGCCCGCTCGGGACGCAACGGCGCCCGCTGGCAGATCGACACCGTCACCTCCCTCGAGCTGCGCGGCGCGAGCCGCCAGGATGCCCTCGCCCGGATGACAGCGATGTACATCGAGGGCGTCCACTCCGGGCGCCCCGTGCACGAGTGGCCGATGCCCGCGCGGGGCCAGGCCGACGCCTGAGGGACCCGCCCGGCCCGTCGGCCCGCATGTCGAGAGTGCGTCTCAGATCCTGGATGTCCGGTTTAGAGTGAGCGCATGAGCCAGAATCCCTCCTCCCCCACCTCCGCTCCACCC
>NZ_JAKRMO010000064.1:0-25066 GCF_022346485.1 Brachybacterium sp. ACRRE
GAGTGGCCCGAGTCCGAGGGGAAGTACCCGGGCGACGAGAAGGCCGCGGTCGCGATCTTCCAGTGCTACGCGACCACCGCCGGCGTGCTGGTGGAGTTCGGCGAGAACCCGACCGTCACCGACTACCGCAGCGAGGAGACGACTGTCGACGGCCACGACGCATGGATCGTCCAGGCCACCTATCACTTCGAGGACCCCTCGCAGCTCCAGGACACGAGCGCCTCGATCGTCACCGCGATCGTGGTCGACACCGACGACGGCCCGCAGGCCGTCGCCTCCGACGTCGCCGCCGACGTCCCCGAGCACGCCGACGCCCTCGACCAGATCATCAAGAGCCTCAAGGTCGTCTGATCCCCGGAGCCGCCCCGTGCACCCGTCGTCCCCTCCCTCCTCGTCCCCCTCGTCCTCGTCCGCTCCCTCCTCGTCCGCTTCCCCCTCCGGCCGGTCCGGCTCGCGTCGCGCCGTCACCGCGGGGGCGGTCTCGTTCCTCGCGGTGTTCGTGCTCATCGTGGGCGGGACGCTCGGGGTGAGGGCGGCGCTCGGCGGCTCGGACCAGCCGACGCCGAGCCCGTCGGCCGGCTCCTCGGACGGCGGCGGCTCGCAGAGCCCGAGCGCCTCGGCCTCCGTGGTGCCCGAGCGCTGCTGGAACAGCCCGGACGAGTCGAAGCGGACCTCTCAGAACTCGGGCAGCACGCTGCGCGGCGGCGGCCTCGAGTTCACCGCGCCCGACGGCTTCGACCAGCGGCAGACGTCCACTCCCCTGCCCTTCAGCGAGGACACCCAGATGGCGCTGGCCACGGTCGAGCGCAACTGGTACTCCACGATCACCGTCGGGAAGCTGCGGTGGCAGGACGGCGTGGAGTACCCCGGCGCCGAGGTGGCGTCCGGGCGTCTCATGGACTGTCTGCTGTCCAACAGCGGGATCTGGGGCGGGACCTCGCAGCGCACGCTCGAGCACCGCAGCACCACCAAGGTCACGATCGACGGCATGGAGGGCTTCAGGACCACCGGGGACCTGATGTTCGGCCAGTCCGACCTCGAGAAGGTGACGGGCGAGAAGATCACGATGATCGTCGTGGACACGCCCCAGGGGCCGAGCTTCTTCGCCTCGGAGGCCGCGATCGACGTCGACGAGCACGTGAAGGCCGCGCAGGAGGCCGAGGACTCCCTCGCCGGGGTCGGCTAGAGGCTCGACGAGAGGGTCAGGAACGGGATCAGACGATCGCGGAGGCCAGGCGGCAGGTGTTGTCCAGGATCTGCCTCCAGAAGGGGCGGGTGCGCCACTCCTCGAGGGTCAGCTCGCGACTGCGCGAGCGGTAGACGTCCTCCACCTCGTGCATCTTCTCCATGAAGTCCGTGCCGCCCACCATGAGCGAGCTCTCCATGTCCAGCAGGAACGAGCGGATGTCCATGTTGGAGGAGCCCAGCACCGTCACCGAGTCGTCGACCGTGACGTGCTTGGCGTGCAGGATCTTCGGCGCCTCGTAGCGCTGGATGCGCACGCCGGCCTCGAGGAGCGCCGTGTAGTAGGAGCACTGGGCGTGGTCGACGAGGAACTGATCGCCCTTCTCGGAGACGAACAGCTCGACCTCGACGCCGCGCTTGGCGGCCGTGACCAGGGCGTACAGCATCGACTCGTCGGGCACGAAGTAGGGGCTGACGGCGGTGATGCGCTTCTCGGCGCTGTAGAAGAGCTGGTTGAACAGCAGCAGGTTGTTCTCGAGCACGAAGCCGGGTCCGCTGGGCACGATCTGGCACTCGTAGGTGCCGGAGGTGTCCGGGGAGGGACGGACCACCTGGTCCTCGGGAATCGACTCGCCGGACTCGAGGTACCAGTCGGTCCCGAACAGCAGGTTGACCTCGGAGACGATCGGACCGCGCAGGCGGATCATCGTCTCCTGCCAGCGCACACCCTCGCGCGCCCCCTTCGCGCTCGCGTAGGCCGAGTCGATGAGGTTCTGGCTGCCCATCCAGCCGACCTCGCCGTCGACGATCAGCAGCTTGCGATGGTTGCGCAGGTCGGGTCGCTGCAGGGCGCCGTCGCGCAGCGGCTTGATCGGCATCATCGGGTAGTGCTCGATGCCGTGGGCGTCCAGCAGGCGCCGCATCGGCCGGTAGACGCTCCAGTACTTCATGGAGCCGTAGTGGTCGTAGAGGAAGCGCACCTTCACGCCGCGGTCGGCGGCCTCGGCGACGGCGTCGAAGAAGGGGCGCGTGGTCTCGTCGAGCCCGGCGATGTAGAAGAGCACGTGGACGGTCTCGCGCGCCGTGCGGATGTCCTCGGCCATACGGCGGATCGAGGCCTCGTACTCGATCTCGAGGTCCGCGGAGTTGTTGCCCGTCAGCGGGTACGCGCCGAGCTCGCGGTTCAGGGCGACGGCGGACTGCAGCCAGCTCGGGCTGTCCTCGTCGAGGTCGCTGTCGGGGATGTCGTGCGCGCGCACCTTCATGAGGCGGTTGACCACGACCTGCTTCCGGCGCCGCTTGCGCGGCAGCTGCGTGTTGCCCAGCAGCAGGAACAGCGGGAAGCCGACGAGCGGGAAGACCATGATCGCCAACAGCCACGCGAAGGCGCTCGCGGGGCGGCGGTTGCGCGGCACCACGAGCACCGCGGTGACGCGCAGGATGATGTCGAGGGCGAAGGCGACGTACGGCGCGACGAGCACGACGTGATCGACGACCCAGGTCCAGGTCTCCACACACCCTCCTCGGGGCCGACGGGCCGGGTCGGCGGGCCGGGCCGGGTCGGCGGGCCGGGCCGGGCCGAAGGGCCCGACCCGTCGGCGCCTCAGATCGTCAGTTGTTGCGCAGGATCGAGAGGATCCGCAGGATCTCGATGTACATCCACACGAGCGTCACGGTGATGCCGAAGGCGCAGCGCCAGGCGTAGCTGCGGTCCACCCCGGCGCGCACGCCGCGCTGGACGTCCTCGAAGTCCATGACCAGGGAGTAGGCGCCCATCGCGACCGCCAGGGCCCCGATCACGAGGCCGAGCCAGCCTTCGCGCAGGTCGATGCCCGCGAACAGCGAGAGTCCGAGGTTCACGAGGACGAAGAGAAGATAGGCAACCATGGCGACCGCGAAGATCTTGGTGAGCAGCGGGGAGGTGCGCAGCACGCCCACGCGGAACAGCACGAGAACTGCGGTCGCGACCGCGAGGGTGCCCACCACCGCCTGCAGGGCGATGCCGTGGAAGCTCTCGTTGAGCAGCCCGCTGATGCCGCCGAGCGCCGCGCCCTCGAGCGCGGCGTAGGCGAGCACGAGCGCCGCCGAGGGCTTCTTCTTGAAGGAGTTCACCATGGCCAGGACGAAGCCGCCGAGGAAGCCGACGACCATCGCACCGGTCGCGATGCCGAACCCCAGGTCCTTGGCCTCGGGGCCGCCGACGACGCCGAGGGCCACGGGCAGCAGGCAGAAGAAGGCGCCGAACACGATCGTGACGCCGAGCGTCGCGGTGATCGCGTTCAGGGCGTCCCGCATGGTCATGCGGCCGGTGTCGTGGCCGGTCGCGGCGGGGCGCGCGTAGAGGGACTCGAGGTCCGGGGCCTGCTGGCCCGGGGCCTGCTGGGTCTGCTGCGTCCCCTGCCCCGTCGCGGGGAAGTCGCTCCTGAAGTCCGGCGAGGCGGCGTACTGGCCCTGGCCCTGCGCGAGGGCCTTGTCCTTGCCGAAGACGATGTTGTGGTGTGCCATGGCGCTCCTCCGATAGTGCGTGATGGCCGGGACGTCCGACGCAGGCGAGGAGGCCCGGGGACGCTTCCGCCCAGCCTACCGGGCGGCGGGGGTGCGCGTCTGGGCGCGGGATGAGTGTTCGCTCCGCGCCGACGGGATGCGTCCACGAGGCGATCGCGCCGGTGTTGCGATTCCTTCACGAACGATCCACCGCTCCTCCGCCCGCGCCCGCCGCGCGCACGCGAGGGTGGATCCCATGTCGACCGCCACCCTCGAGACCCCGCTGCCCGCGAGCACCTCCGCGTCCACGGCTCCTTCCTCGGCGTCTCCTTCCATGGCATCCACGGCGCAGCCCGCAGTGCCCGCCCGCCACCGCCCCCGTCGGACCGCGACGGCGACCTCCCGCCTGCGCGCGATCGACACCAGGGCGCTGGACCTGGGGCCGCAGATGCAGGGCGGGGACTCCTCCTCCGGGCCGGGCACGGACGTCGCCCGGCGGCCGGAGCGCGCCGCGGATCGCTCCGAGCGCACCGAGCACGCCGTGCGCTCGCTCTCGCTGCGCGAGCTCGTCACCGGCGCGGGCACGGCGGCGGGCGCGTGGACCCTCGCCGCCCACCTGGGCCTGCTGGGCACGGCGGGCGGCGTCTTCCTCATCTCGCTGGTCTCGACGACGGGCGTCGCCCTCGTCGCGGACTCCCTCACCGGTGCGCGGCGCATGCTCGTGCGGGTCGTGGGCGGCGCCCGTCGGCGCCGCGCCCATCGTCGGCGCATCGAGCGGGCGACGAGCCGGGACGGCGGCATCCGCGGCTGACCCGGGGCACCTCCGGTGGAGGGTCTGGCACGCTGTGCGCATGGACACGATCGATGCCGCAGGAGAGACCTTCACCGTGCGCCGGGCGCGTGCGGAGGACGTGCCGGCGCTCGTCGCGCTGCTGGCCGACGACGTGATCGGCTCCGGACGCGAGCAGGAGGACCTCGCCCCGTATCTCGCGGCCTTCGCGGAGATCGACGCCGACCCGCGACAGTTCCTCGCCGTGGTGGAGGACGCCTCCGGCGGTGTCTGCGGGACACTCCAACTCACCCTGGTCCCGGGTCTGTCCCGACGGGGCTCCACCCGCGTGCAGATCGAGGCGGTGCGACTGGCCGGCGCGACCAGGGGGCGCGGTCTCGGGACGGCCCTCTTCGCCTGGGCCCACGAGTACGGCCGCCACCACGGGGCGGCCCTCGCAGAGCTCACCACCGACAAGAGCCGCGTCGACGCGCATCGGTTCTACGACCGTCTCGGCTACCGCGCGAGCCACGAGGGGTACAAGCTCGCGCTGTGAGGGGACCGCGACGACGGCGGCGACGAGGGCGATGAGGGCGACGGCCCGCGGCTCACACCGCCGAGCTGACCATCTCCCGGAAGCGCCGCAGCCGGGCGTCCTCGCTCTCGAAGAAGTCCTTCGGCGGGCCGTCGAGCAGCACCTTCCCGTCCTCGAGGAACACGACCTTGTCGGCCACGCGCTGGGCGAAGGCGAGCGAGTGGGTGACGACCACGAGCGTGCGGTCCTCGCGGGCGAGGTCGGCGAGGACCGCGACGACCTCCGCCGCGAGCTCCGGATCGAGCGCCGAGGTGGGCTCGTCGAAGAGGAGCACGTCGGGCTCCATGGCGAGCGCACGCGCGATCGCGACGCGCTGCTGCTGCCCGCCCGAGAGACGGTCCGGGTAGGCGTCGGCCTTCGCGCCGAGTCCCACCTTCTCCAGCAGCTCCCGGCCCCGGGCCTCGGCCTTCGCCTTCGGCACGCCCTCCGTGTGGATCGGCGCGAGGGTCACGTTGCCCAGGGCCGTGAGGTGCGGGAACAGGTTGAACTGCTGGAACACCATGGTCGAGCGGGAGCGGACCGAGCGCACGGTGCGCGCGCCCAGGCGTCCGCCCAGGCGGATCGGTCCGTCGCCGAAGTCGATCGAGCCCGCGTCGGGCCGCTCGAGCAGGTTGATGCAGCGCAGCAGGGTCGACTTGCCCGACCCCGAGGGGCCCAGCAGCACCGTGGTGCCGCGGCGCGGGATGTCGAGGTCCACGTCATCGAGCGCGGTGAGGGAGCCGAAGGTCTTGCGGACGCCGCGCAGACGCAGCGACTCCAGCAGCGAGGGACCTCGCGCCCCCGCCGGTTCGTTCTCAGCTGGTGCGGACATGGGCGGACACCTTCTTCTCGAGGACCATCTGGAGCAGACTCAGCAGCGAGACCATCACCAGGTAGATGAGCGCGACCAGGGTGTACATCGCCATCGGCTGGAAGTTCGCGGCGGCGATCTGGCGGCCCACCTGGAAGAGGTCGGTGATCGTGATCGCGAAGACGAGGCTCGTGCCCTTCACCAGGTCGATGAAGTCGTTCATGAGCGGCGGCAGGGCGATGCGGAACGCCTGCGGCGCGACCACCTTGGAGAACGTGGTGCGACGCGAGAGGTTCAGCGTCTGCGCCGCCTCGAACTGGCCGCGCGGGATCGAGAGGATCGAGGCGCGCACGGCCTCCGAGGCGTAGGCGCCCGTGTTGAGCGCGAGCGTGACCACGGCGGCGGTCATCGCAGGCAGCACGATGCCGAGGTTCGGCAGGCCGAAGAAGACGATGAACAGCTGCACGACCATCGGCGTGCCGCGGAAGATCCACACGTACAGCCACGGGATCACCTTGAGCGGACCGGGGAGGTACAGCCTGCCCAGCGCCGTGATCACCGCGAGCACCATGGCGATCGCGAAGGAGATGAGCGAGAGCGGGACGGTGACCTCGAGGGCCGCGAGCAGCAGCCGCGGGAGGTTGTCCGCCCACATCTGGAGCGTGTCCATGGTGCCCCGATCAGCCCTTCGGGGTGAGGTCCTGGCCCACCCACTTCTCGAAGATCTTCTTCAGGGACCCGTCGGACTTCATGCCGTCGAGGATCTCGTCGATCTTCTTCTGCAGCGGCTCCTGGCCCTTGGGCATGATGACCCCGACCTCGGAGTCGTCCGGGAGCTCGTCATCCAGGAGGCGGAACTTCTTGTCGGGGTTCTCCTTCTGGTACGTCTGGAAGGAGACCAGGTCGTTGCCGGTCGCATCGACGCGGCCCTGGGTGAGCAGCTCGATGGCCTCGGCGAAGCCCTGGACGGGCACGATCTCGGCGCCGAGCTTCTCCATCTGGGCGGCCCAGTTGCTCGTCGCGGACTGCGCGGCGCGCTTGCCCTTCAGATCGTCGAAGGACTCGATCTTCGAGTCCTCCGGCACGGCGACACGGCCGATGGAGCGGGCGTAGGGCTCGGAGAACAGGTACGACTTCTCGCGCTCGGGCGTGATGCCCACGTTGTTCACGACGATGTCGAACTTGTCGACGTCCAGGCCGGCGATGAGCGAGTCCCACTCGGTCTCGACGTACTTCGGCGTCGCCCCGAGGCCCTTCGCGATCGCGTCCGCGATGTCCTTCTCGAAGCCGACCAGGTCGCCCTTGTCGTCGTGGTACGCGTAGGGGCGGTAGGTGCCCTCGAGGCCGATGCGTATGGACTTGCCGGACTGGATGCGCTCGAGGAGGTCCTCGTCGGCCGCCTTCCCACCGCCGTCGGAGGAGACCGAGCCGTCCTCGCCGCGGGTCTGCGAGGGGCCGCAGGCGGCGAGCAGAGCGGCCAGGCCCAGGCCGCCGCCTGCGGTGAGCAGCGTGCGGCGCGTGGTGAAGGACGAGCGGAGAGCTCGGGGCGGGAGCGGACGGTTCATGGCGGACCTCCTGGTCAGCGCGGGGAAGATGCGATGGGGCGAATGGATGGGGCGTGCGGGAGCCCGAGGCTCAGCGGGCGGCGGCGAGGGCCTGGTCGAGATCGGCGATGAGGTCGCGGACGTCCTCGATGCCGACGGACAGGCGCAGCAGCTCGTCGCTGATGCCCGCGACCTCGCGGGCCTCCGGGGTCATGGCCTCATGGGTCATCGAGGCGGGGTGGCAGATGAGGGACTCGACCCCGCCGAGGCTCACCGCGAAGGCGGGGATCTGCAGCGCCGTCAGGAACCGCACGCGGTCCACGGCGGGATCGAGCTCGAAGGAGAGCACCGCGCCGGGGCCCGTGGCCTGCGAGGCCTGGATGGCGGCCTCCTCCTCGCTGCGGGAACCGGGCGTGAGGACGGCGGCGATCGCGTCGTGGCCGCGCAGGTGCTCGGCGATCGCGACGGCGCTGGCCTGCTGGCGCTCGAGGCGCAGCGGAAGCGTCTTCACGTCCTGGATGAGGCGGTAGGAGTCGAAGGGAGAGAGCACGGCGCCGTAGGCCTTCTGGGCCAGGCCGATGCAGTCGGCCAGGGCGTCGTCGCGCGTGGTGACCACGCCGGCGAGGAGGTCGGAGTGCCCGGCGAGGTACTTCGTGGCCGACTGCACGACGAGATCGGCTCCCAGGTCCAGGGGACGCTGCAGGACCGGGGTCATGAACGTGTTGTCGACGACCACGAGGGCGCCGTGGGCATGGGCGAGCTCGACGATGCGGCGCAGGTCGGTCACGCGCAGGGTCGGGTTCGCGGGGGTCTCGATGAACACCATGCGGGTGCTCTCGGAGAAGGAGTCGTCGTCGAGCTCGCCGAGGTCGTCCACGAAGCGGTGGCCGAGGCCCTGCTGCGGGAAGTACTCGGTGACCAGGCGGTACGTGCCGCCGTAGACGCTCGCCGAGAGGATGACCTCGTCACCCGCGCCGAGCAGGGAGAAGGCCGCGGAGGTCGCGGCCATGCCGGTCGCGAAGGCGAAGGCGCGGCCGCCGCCCTCGATCGCGGAGAGCACCTGCTCGAGCTGGGCGCGCGTGGGGTTCCCGCCGCGCTGGTAGGAGAAGGTGCCGTCGGACGTCGCCGGGTCCAGCTCGAAGGTCGACGCGAAGTGGACCGGCGGGACGACGGCCCCGTGCTCCTGCTCGTTCTCGCGCAGCGCCTGGACGGCGACGGTCTGGATGTGCACCACGGAAACCTCCTGGGACGGGCGAGGGCGCTCCGCCGGGGCGGCGGGGCGACGCAGTGCCCATCCTAGAGCCGTGGGTTTTGACCGTCATAACGGGAGTTAGGGGGATTACGTCGCGCGGCCCGGGCCCAGGTCAGGAGGCCGGCCGCGCAGCACCACCGCGCGGCATCACCGCACGGCATCGCCGTGCGGCATCGCCGCACGGCACCGGGCCCGGGGGCGGGGCGGGGAGAGGGACGCATCGGCGGATCGATGTCACGCACCGGCGTATAGCGGCGCTCTCTGCCATATATGGCAGAGAGCGCCGCTATATGCCGCTCGGTGACACCGTCGGCCGGGTGGAAACCCGCCGGGCGGAACCCCTCCGTCGGCCTCCGGCGATCGACCCGCGAGGATCAGCCGACGGCGACGGGTCGCGCAGCGCGCGACCGCGCGGGGACCCCGTCCTCCGTCTCGGCCGCGGCCTCGACATCGCCCGCGGCCTCGACATCGGCCCCGGCCTCGAGCCCGTCCTCCTCGTCGATCGCCTCGATGGCGCCGGTGGTGGTGAACTCGGTGCCGCGCAGCATCTCCAGGCGGCGCCGGGCGCGCACCCGCAGGGCCACGAGGGTCGCGGTGACCATCGCGAAGCCCGTGATCGCGAGCACGAGCGCGACGACCATGGTGGAGCGGTAGCCGAAGCCCGCGGCGATCACGGCGCCGCCCAGGCCCGCACCGAGTGCGTTGGCGACGTTGAAGGCGGCGTGGTTGAGCGAGGCGCCGAGCACCTCGGAGCGCCGCGCGATGCCGATGAGCCAGGTCTGCATGGCCGGGTTCAGGGACGCGTTGGCGAGGTTCACCAGAAAGAACGCGACCATCAGGGCGACCAGGTTGGTGTGGGCGACGGCGAACAGCAGCACGAGCGCGAGGATGAAGCCGGGGAAGCCGACCATGAGCGTGCGCTGCAGGGAGCGGTCGGCGCCCGCGCCGCCCACGACGTTGCCGATCGTCATGCCGAGGCCCGCGGCCACGAGCACCCACGGCACGGCGCTCTCGGGGGCGCCGGTCACCTGGGTGGTGATGTCGGAGACGTAGCTGAACACGGCGAAGGAGCCGGCGAAGCCGACGGCGGCGATGCCCATGACGATCCACAGCTGCACGCGGCGCAGGGCGACGAGCTCGTCGACCATGCGGCGGCCGATGGGCTTCTCGTGGGCGGGGATGGTGGCCCGCAGCGCGAGCACGGTGGCGATGAAGACCCCGGTCAGCACCAGGTAGACGGCGCGCCAGCCGGCGGCCTGGCCGATGGCGGTGAGCACGGGGACGCCCAGCAGGTTCGCGACCGTGAGGCCGGAGAGGGCGAGCGCGACGCCCTTGCCCTGGCTGCCGGGGCCCATCAGGGAGGCGGCGAGCAGGGAGGCCACGCCGAAGTAGGCGCCGTGAGGGATGCCCGCGAGGAAGCGGGCGGCGACGGTCAGCTCGAAGGTGGGCATGGCCGCGGAGAGCAGGGTGCCCAGGGCGAGCGCGCCGGCGAGCGCGACGATCATCGACGAGCGGCTCCAGCGCACCGAGAGCAGCGCGAGGATCGGGGCGCCGACGACGACGCCGAGCGCGTAGGCGGAGATCGCGATCCCGGCCCGGGCGATGCCGGTCTCGGGATCGGAGGCCATGAGGTCGGGCAGCAGGCCGTGGGCGATCCCGGGCAGCAGGCCCATGGAGACGAACTCGGAGCCGCCGATGCCGAAGCCGCCCAGCGCCAGGGCGAACAGGGCGAGCCGACGGCGAGCCGGGCTGATCTGGTCGGACGCCGCGGGGGCGGTGGTGACAGTGGTCATGGGGAGTACCTCGAAGTGCGTGCGGGTGGAGCGGTGATCGCTGGCAGCGGCGGCCGGTGAGGGCTGTGGCCGCTGATCGATGGGGCGGTTGCGGACGGGCTCCATCACCCGGGGCACAAGAATAAGCAAACGCTGTTGCGTTACGTCAAGGGGTCGGGCCGGATCCGGTGCCCTGATCCGCATCACACCCCGCGTGGGAGGATGAAGAGGTGAGACCGAGCACCCCACTGGACCGCGTCGCGGGCGCGCACGACGCCGCGGTGCTCGCGGTCGCCCGCCGCGGCGAGCCGGTCTCCCGCGCCGATCTCGCCGAGGCGCTCGGGGTCACGCCGCAGGCCATCTCCAAGATCCTGGGTCGACTCATGGAGCGCGGGCTGATGGCGGGCGCCGGCTCGATCATCTCCGGCCCGGGCAAGCCGACGACCCTCTACCGGATCGTGCCCTCGTCCCGCCGGGCGATCGGCCTGCACCTCACCCGCACGCGCGTGCGGGGCGTGGTCGCGGACCTCACCGGCGAGGTCGTCGCCCACCGCGAGATCGAGATCGGGCACCGCCAGCCCGTCCCCGAGCTCATCGAGACCCTCGCCGCGCAGGCCCGCGAGCTGTCAGGCCTCGGGGAGGGCCTGCTGCTGGGCGTGGGCGTCGGCATGCCCGGGCCCGTCGACGTCGCGGGCGGCGTCTACCGGGGGACGTCGGCCCCCGATCCGTGGCGCGGCGCGGAGATCCGCCGGATGCTCGTCGAGGCGCTCGGCATGCCCGTGCTGCTGGACCACGACTCGCGCGCGGCGATCGTGGGCGAGACCTGGTCCCAGCCCGGGCTGCTGCGCAACGCCGCCCTGGTGCTCGTCGAGGACGGGCTCGGGGCGAGCCTGAGCCTCGACGGGACGATCGTGCGCGGCGCCCACTCGCACTCTGGCGAGGTGGGGCACACGGTGGTGCGGATGGACGGCGTGGCCTGCGAGTGCGGGAGGCGGGGCTGCGCGCAGGCCGAGTTCATGGCGTCCCTCGAGCGGGGCGACGTCGCCGACGCGGCGCGCGTGCTCGCCACCATCGTGCTGGACCTGGTGCGCCTGGTGGACGTGGACCGCGTGGTGCTCGGCGGTCGCACCGTGTACACGCACCACGAGCCGATGATGGAGGCGATCCGCGGCGCCCTCGAGGAGGGTCTGCGCGAGGAGCCGTGGGTGCACGTGGAGGTCATGCTCTCCACGCGCGGCACAGACCTCATCGCCGTGGGCGCGGCCTGCGAGGTGCTCGAGCACGAGTACGGCCTGCCGACGGCGCTCGTCGGCCCCGAGTGAGCTGAGCGGGCCCGCCCGTCAGACCTCGCGCGGGCCGAACACGGCCGAGCCGAGGCGCACGATGGTCGAGCCCTCCTCGACGGCGATCTCGAGGTCCGCGCTCATGCCCATCGAGAGCTCGACGAGGGCGGGGTCGGCGAGCTCCTCGCGCAGGGTGCGCAGCCGGCGGAGGGAGGCGCGCACCGCGGTCTCCTCGCGCGTGTGCGCGCCGATCGTCATCAGGCCGACGGGGCGCAGGGCGCTCGTGGCGCGGATCCGGCCGACGGCCTCGGCGATGGTGTCGGCATCCGGGGCGAAGCCGCCCTTCGACTCCTCCCCTGAGGTGTTGACCTGGACGAGCACGTCGCGCTCGACATCGGCGAGCTCGGCGCGGCGGGCGAGGGCGTCGATGATCTCGGGGCGGTCGACGCTGTGGATCAGGGAGGCGAAGGCGACGACGTCGCGGGCCTTGTTGCGCTGCAGGCGGCCGATGAAGTGGCGCGGCACCGCGAGCTCGGACTCGAGGGCGGCGAGCGCGGGATCCTCGTGGGTGACGATCTCCTGGGCGCGGTTCTCCCCCACCGCGACGCGGCGACCACGGCTGTGCAGGGCACGGACGGCGCCCGCGATCTCGGGGGCGGAGCGGGTCTTGGTGGCCAGCAGCACGAGGATCTCGCGGGGGTCGCGGCCCGCGCGCTCGGCGGCGGCGTCCAGGCGTGCGAGGACGGCGTCGAGGCGTGCGTCGAGCCGCGCATCGAGGCGCTCGTCGGGATGAGCCGCGGACGGGGAGAGCGGGGAGGTCATACCGCGTATTCTCCCAGCCTCCCGCCGTCTCTCGCGCTGAGCTCCTCCCCCAGGCGCTCGGCGAGGGTGGGACGCATGGTCACCCGGGGGACGGAGGCCGGGGCGAGGGCTGCGAGCCGCCGGGCGTCCTCCTCGCCCACGGGCTGCAGGACGTTGAGGTGCACGCTCGCCGCCTCGTCGAGGTGCAGCCGCGTGAAGCGGACCGTCACATCGCCCGCGCGCGGGAGGTGGAAGACCTGGTCGCGGGCGCCGTTCCGGGTGAGGTCGTGGCGCTGCCAGAGCTCGTCGAAGCGCTCGGAGCTCGTGCGCATGCGCTCCACGAGGCCCGTCCAGCTCGGGTCGTCGAGATGGGACGGCATGGCTGCGCGCAGGCGCGCGACCATGCGCGCGGTGGTCGCCTCCCAGTCGTCGTAGGCGGAGCGCCAGACGGGGTCGAGGAACGCGCGGACCATGCAGCTGCGGTCCTCGAGCGGACCCTCGTCGATGTCGGTGATGAGGAACCGGTAGGTCGCGTTCGCGGCGAGGATGTCGAACTTCGCGGTCTGGATGCAGGCGGGGACGCCCTCGAAGCGGGCGAGCAGCTCCACGTGGTCGGCGGTGACCACGCTGCATCCGGCGGGGTCGCCGGCGTCGTCCGGCCGGGAGCCGGTGGCGAGCAGGTGCAGGTGCGCGCGCTCGTCGGGGTCCAGCAGCAGGGCCCGGGCGAGGGCGTCGAGGACCTGCGTGGACGGGGTGATGTCGCGCCCCTGCTCGAGCCAGGTGTACCAGGTCACGCCGATGCCCGAGAGCATGGCGACCTCTTCGCGGCGCAGCCCGGGCGTGCGGCGGCGCCCGCCCGGAGGCAGGCCCACACGATCCGGGGTCAGGCGCTCGCGGCGACTGCGCAGGAAGCCCGCGAGCTCGGCGCGAGCGGACGCGGAGGCGGACGCGGACGCGGAAGCACCGGAGCCGGACGACGCGACGGTCGATCGGGCGGTCGACGGGGCAGTCGACGAGGCGGAGGCTGAACGGGAGGCGAGCACCATGGGTACCAGGATAAAGGGCATCTGGATACCTGGATAGAGGGGGTGTCAGATGGACCCATGTCATGCAGCACCGCTTCCGCATCGCACGCCGCCGCCGTGGCGGACTCCCCCGCCGCCCCGGACGTCCCGGCACCGCCGGAGTCGACGGAGCCGACGAGCCCGCCGCTCGGCGCGGGCGGCGTCGTGCTGCTCGCCGCCGCCATCACCGGCAACCTGATCTTCGGCTCCTCGACCCTCGCCCTCCCCGCCCTCGAGGACGGCCTGGGTCTGACCGCCTCGACCGGCACGCTCGTGGTCGCCCTGTTCTCCGTGGGCTTCGCCTCCTCGCTCGTCCTCGGCGGACGCCTGGGCGATGCCTGGGGCAGGCGCCGGATGCTGCAGATCGCCCTGGCGGCCCTGGTCCCCGCGTCCCTGCTGGTCGCGCTCGCGCCGGGCGCGGGCGTGCTGCTCGTGGGCCGGGTGCTGCAGGGCGTCGCGAGCGGCCTCGCGCTGCCGCAGGTGCTCTCGACGATCCAGCACACGACCGTCGGCCGCTCCCGGGCGCGCTGGACGGGCGCGTACGCCTCCGTGATCGGCGGCGGCACCGCGATCGGCCAGATCGGCGCCGGAGCGCTCGTCGCCGCGGACCCGTGGGGCGCGGGGTGGCGCCTCGCCTTCGGCTTCGTGGCCCTCGTCGCCGCTCTGGCCCTGTTCGCCGCGCGTGCGATCCCTGAGACCTCCTCGAGCCGGGTGAGCCGGCTCGACCCGCTCGGCGCGCTGCTGCTGGGCGCCGCCATCGCGGCGATCGTGCTGCCGCTCGGCGCGGGCTCGCTGCTGGCGACGTCGGCCGTGGTCTCGCTCCTGGTGCTCGCGGCCGTGCTGCTCGCCGCCTTCGCCCTGTGGCAGCGTCACCGCACGGACGCCCACGCCCTCGTGCCGCTCTCGGCGCTGCGCGTGCGCCCCCTGCAGCTCGGACTGGCCCTGACGCTCGTGTTCTTCGCGAGCTACGGCGGCTTCGTCTACTACTTCTCCACCACGCTGCAGACCGGCCTGCACCTGGGCGCGCTGACCACGGCGATCGTGCTCACCGTCTTCGCCGCCGGGTTCGTCGTCACCAGCGCGATGCTGCCCGCGCTCGTCGCCCGCTGGACGCCGCGGCACGTGATGCTCGCGGGCGTCGCGGGCCAGGCCGTCATGCTCGCGGCGACCGCGGCGATCGTCGTGGGAAGCGACGGGCACCCGTCGCTCGTGCTGCTGTGCCTCGTGCTCGTGGTGCTCGGCGTCGCGCAGGCCGCGATGTACGGGCCGCTGATCGGCAGCGTCATGGGCGCGGTCAGCCACGACCTCGCGGGGCTCGCGAGCGGCCTGTTCTCGACGCTCCAGCAGGTGGGCATCGCCCTCGGGGTGCCCGTCTTCGGCCTGGTGCTGGGCGCGCTGCCGACCTACCCTGCGCTCGCCGTCGCCGCCTGCATCGGCGTGCAGATCCTCTTCGCCGCCGTGTTCGCGGTGCTCGTCACCGCGCTCGGTCGGGCGACGAATCGGGGCTCCTCGCTGACGGCATCGAAGCAGCGGATCGAGCGATGAGCGTCGCGTTCCTCCCTCAGGGCAGCTCTCGGGCACGGCGCGGTCAGGTGGCCTTGATCGACGACGACCACTGCTGTTCTCGAGCGACCCGATAGCGAGTCCAGAGCGTGTACGACCATCAAGGCGTTGACGGAAGATGACTGCCTGCCGGCGGCACTATGTGCACTTCCGGACGAAGAGAGAATTGGCCCCCGCATCAGAGCTGTCCGCTGTCGCGTACACAAGAGTGACGTTACCCATCCGGTCTCGAAGCCCGACCTGCTCGATGCCTGTCTCATAATGAGCGAAATCAAGAAAGAACCGCGTCAAGGATGGCGCAGACAGATACGTGTAGCCGTCACCTCGGAACCAAGACGCCATTGCATGAGACTCCCTCGGGGCAGCAGAGGACCCGTGAAACATGCCCCGTTCGCGACCGAGACCGCATTCGCGGAACACGTGAGGTTGAAGCGATCCGCAGGAGATCACCCGCCGGCGACCGCGCCGTCCGCGGAGAAACCGCGTCCAAGACAACCCACAAGACCACCCCAGAGGACTCAAAGAATGCCCGTCAGAGGATCCTGCGGGTCAACCCCGACGCTTAGTGGAAGATGACGTCATTCAGACGAGGCGTCTCACGCACAACGCGGTGAACGCCCTCATTTGTCTTGGCTCCAGTACGCGCGACGCAAGCTCACATCGTGCCTTTTCCACAGGACGATCAGTTCCGCCACGCTGGTCGCTGCGATGCCGCACGGTCCCCCGATGAGAAAAAGAATCTGCGCCCAGAGGGGAAAGGGCGACTCCCAGCCGCCACTGATGTCGCGGACGAAGCCGATGCCGAGCGAGTAGATGCAAAGAGCGAGTGTCAGAACGGCCGGATATGCAGGGTGGGCGTCGTGAACTCTAAACATGTGACGAAGGACCGCCGGAATACCCCAGACAGTCCAGGCGCTCATGAACCACATGACCGCAAGCAGCAGCGCCAACATCGCAATTCCGAGGAGCAGGCCTACTGCGTCTCCTGTCGACTGCACAGAAGAAGAAGGCGCGACAGCGAGGCGCGGAGACAGGTCTGCGGCGAAGATAATTCCTACGACCAATATCGCCGAGATCACGAGGGTGCGCCCGGGCTCCAACATTGCGCGGTAGATCGCGCGCCGCTCACCTCGAACTGCGATCAAAGGAAGCACGACGAATCCAAGCAGCAGGAGGACCGGTATCACGACGGCCGTCTCGACAGCTGAGGCCAGCATGCCCTCGAACCAGCCGGACCAGTCGTCGTAGTCATCGAACCAACGACTTCCCGCCCACAGCGCAAGCGCCCAGGAGAGCCAACCGCGAAGACGGACCGCCCAGGTGAGTGTCTCCGAATCGACGACCGCCGGCTTGCGCGGGCTCAGGAAGGCCCTGCATCGGTGCCCAGCACGAACCCATAGACGCACTGCGACAATCCCAAGAGTCAATAAGACACCGAGGACCCTTTCCATCGATCCTCTTCTCTCGTACGAACTCAACGCGGCCACAGCAGTCTTCCCCAGTCACCCGGGAGCCACCGCACCAGGGCGGGAGCCGTCCACGTGCCCCCAGCGGGACTCGAACCCGCACTGAGCCGCTTTTAAGGCGGCTGCCTCTGCCGATTGGGCTATGGGGGCGTGCTGGTGACAAGCCTATGCTGGACGTGCCATGGCCGACTCCCTCCGTTCCCTCGCGGACTCCCTGCGCCGCTTCGACGACCAGCGCCTCGAGCGCCTGCTGAGCGCACGCCCGGATCTGCTGCACCCGCTCCCCCACGGACTCGGCGCCCTCGCGGCGCGCGCCACCGGCTCGCTGTCGGCCCGTCGGGCCCTCGGCACCCTCACCGCCGCCGAGCTCGCCGTCGTCGATGCCCTCGCGGTCCTGGGCGACGGCGCCTCCCCGCCGCAGATCGCTGCGCTGCTCGACGCGCCGAACACACCGCTGGCGGCGCACCTGGAGCACCTGCGCACCATCGCCCTGCTGTGGGGCGAGGACGAGCTGCGCCTGGTGCGGGCCGTGCGCGAAGGTCTGCGGTCCCCCGCAGGGCTCGCGCCCGTGCACGCCGAGGACCCGTCGGCCGACGAGGCCCGCGCCCTCCTCGATCGCGCCCCTGCAGAGCTCGGGCCAGCGCTGGACCGTCTGCGCTGGGCCCCCGGACGCCTCGAGGTCGGCACCGGGGACCTGGCGGACCGGCTGCTCGCGGCGGGCATCGCCGTCGCGGACGGCTCCGCCCTGCGCATCCCGCGCAGCGTGCACCTCGCGCTGCGCGGCGGACGCCTCCTCGCATCCTTCCCGCAGGATCCCCCGGACCCCGGCGGGGCCGAGATCCGCGAGCGCATCCCGGGGACGCGCACAGCGGGCGCGGTCGAGCGCGCCCTGGACGCCGTGCGCGTCCTGGACAGCGTGCTCGGCTGGGACGACGAGACCGCGCCCGGAGTGCTGCGCCGCGGCGGCCTCCCCCAGCGCGACCTGCGACGACTCGCCGCGGACGCGGGCATCCAGGAGGTCACAGCGGCGACGATCCTGCAGTCGGGCTGGCTCGCCGGGCTCCTCGGGCACGACGGCGAGACCTGGGCGCCCACGGCCGACTGGGCCGAGCTGTGGCAGCACGGCCCTGAGCACCGCTGGGCGGAGCTGGCTCTGGCCTGGGCGCACGGCGACCACCTCGCCGTCGCGGCCGGCGAGGCCGATGCGACAGGCACCCCGCGCGCACTGCTCTCCGAGGCCACACGCATCGACCAGGCCGCCGCGCGCCGTGCGCGCCTGCTGCGGGTCCTCGCCGCGCACCCCGGCCGCGACCTTCCCGAGCACGGTCTGCACGCGGCGCTCGCCTGGTGGCATCCGCTGGTGCCCGCGCGCACTCTCGCGCGGGACGTGAGCGCCGTGCTGCACGAGGGAGCGACCCTCGGACTCCTGGACGGCGGCGCGCTCACCGTGCTCGGCGAGACGCTCGTCGAGGTGCTCGGGGCCGACCTGCCCACGGCCGACGCCCGACTCACCGAGGCGCTCGTCGCCCTCGCCCCGGCACCGGTCGACGAGGTGCTGCTGGGCGCGGACCTCACGATCGTCGTGCCCGGACGACCGAGCCCGCGGCTCGCCGCCCTCGAGACGTGGACCGAGGTGGTCTCCCGCGGCGGCGCGCTGACCCTGCGCGCGACGCCCGCGTCCGTGCGCGGCGCCCTCCAGGAGGGACGGGACGCCGAAGAGCTGCTGGGGCTCCTGCGCGAGGCCTCGCGCACGCAGATCCCGCAGGCCCTCGAGTACCTGGTGCACGACGAGCAGCGACGGCTGGGACAGGTGCACGTCGGCCCCGCCCGCGCCTACGTGACCGGCGAGGAGGACGCGATCGCCCTGCTGCTCGCCCAGCCCGGCGCCGCAAGCGCTGGACTGCAGCGCCTCGCGCCGACGGTCGCGATCGCGGCGTGCGAGCCGCGCATGCTGCTGCGCCTGGCGTCGGCCGCGGGCCTCTCTCCTCTGGCCGACGGTGACGCGGGCGCGCCGGCGGCGCGCCCGGGAGCGCGGGGCCCGGCCGCCGGGGCGGCTGCGAGGAGGAGCGGCGGCGAGGCCGTCGAGCAGCTGGTGCGCGCGCCCGCGACGCCCGGCCCGTCGGCCCTCCTCGAGCCGGCGGAGGCCGTCGCGCGGCTGCGACGTGCGGAGTCCGGGGAGGGCGCGCCGAGCACGGTGGACCTGCTGCTGGAGGCGTCGGCCGCCGGAAGGATCGTGAGCCTGGGGATCGTGGACGGACGCGGCGGCATCGAGCGCGTCGACGCCGTGCCGCTGGGCGTGGAGGACGGCCGACTCCGAGCGCGCGCGGCGTCCGACGGCGAGGAGTTCACGGTGCTGGTGCAGAGGGTGACGCTGGACTGAGACGGCACGCGCGGCATGGGTCGACGGGCCGCTCCGCTGCCCTGCGCACGCACGTCACGCCGGTTCATGGGGACTTATCCCCATGGTCGAACACGTCTTCGATTGCCTATGCTTCCCTACGGCGCCGCAGATCGTGGATCGCCGCGACAGCAACGACGACCCGGCACCTCCTCGCCGGACCGACGAAGGGACCCGACCATGACCAGCCCGAACCCCAACTTCAGTGCTCCCGTCCCCGGTGGGCAGGGATTCGTTCCCGGGGCGCCGGTGAGCAAGACCAAGTGGATCGTCCAGCTGGTCGTCTGCGCCGTCACCACCGTGCTGTGCAGCCCGCTGCAGCTCGTCTCCACGATCATCGCGATCGTCGGCCTCGTGAAGGCGGGGTCGGACGTCGAGAGCGCGAACAAGCTCTACAAGGTGACCTGGATCGTCTACGCGATCATCTGGGTCATCGCGATCATCGTCTGGGTCATCCTCATCGCGACGGGCGCGCTGGGCGCCATCCTGGACAGCTCGTCCACGTCGTACTGAGGTTCCGTCGTGCCCGTGAGCATCGGCTCACGGGCACCGCATGAAGGAGGCCCGGACCGTACGGTCCGGGCCTCCTTCATGCGGTGACGGGATCAGCCGTCCTGGCGGGTCTCCGTGAGGTCGCCCGACCACTCGACGTGGTAGGTGCCCTCGTCGTCCACGCGCTTGTAGGTGTGGGCGCCGAAGTAGTCGCGCTGGGCCTGCACCAGGGCGGCGGGCAGGCGCTCGGCGCGCACTGCGTCGTAGTACGCGAGCGAGGAGGCGAACACCGGGGCCGGGAAGCCGTTGGCGGCGGCGTAGGCGACCACGCGGCGCCACGCGGGCACGCACTTGGTGATCTCCTCGGTGAAGTACGGGTCCGCCAGCAGCAGCTTCAGGCTGGGCTCGCGGTCGTACGCCTCGGTGATGCGGTTGAGGAACTTGGCGCGGATGATGCAGCCGCCGCGCCAGATCTTCGCCATGTCGCCGAGCTTGATGTCCCAGTCGTAGGTCTCGGCGCCCTTGGCGATCTCCTCGAAGCCCTGCGAGTAGGCGACGAGCTTGGAGGCGTAGAGCGCCTTCTGCAGGTCGTCGATGAACTGGGCCTTGTCGGCGATCTCCTCGTCGAGGGTCTCGCCCTTGAGGGTCGCGCGGGCGGCCTCGCGCTCGGCGGCGTCGCCGGAGATGGAGCGCGCGAAGGTGGCCTCGGCGATGCCGGTGACCGGGACGCCCAGGTCGAGGGCGGTCTGCACGGTCCAGGCGCCGGTGCCCTTCTGGGCGGCCTGGTCGAGGATGACGTCCACGAAGGCCTGGCCGGTGCGCGAGTCCTTGTGCTTGAGGACGATCGCGGTGATCTCGATGAGGAAGGACTCGAGGTCGCCCTTGTTCCACTCGGCGAAGACGTCGCCGATGGCGTCGGCGTCCATGCCCAGCGCGCGCTTCATGAGGTCGTAGGCCTCGGAGATGACCTGCATGTCGGCGTACTCGATGCCGTTGTGGACCATCTTCACGAAGTGGCCGGCGCCGTCCGCGCCCACGTGCGTGCAGCACGGGACGCCGTCGACGTGCGCGGAGATCTTCTCGAACATCGGGCCGAGGCGGTCGTAGGACTCGACGGTGCCGCCGGGCATGATCGAGGGGCCGTTGAGCGCGCCCTCCTCGCCGCCGGAGACGCCCGCGCCCACGAAGTGCAGGCCCTTCTCGCGCAGCGCGTGCTCCCGACGACGGGTGTCGGTGAACAGTGCGTTGCCGCAGTCCACGATGATGTCGCCCTCGTCCATGTACTGGGAGAGCTCGTCGATGACGGCGTCGGTGGGGCCGCCGGCCTTCACCATGATGATCGCCACGCGCGGCTTCTGCAGGGAGTTGACGAAGTCCTCGGTGGACTCGGAGGGGAAGAACTCGCCCTCGTCCTTGTAGTTGTCGTACACGGTCTCGGTCTTGGCGACCGAGCGGTTGTGGATCGCGACCTTGAAGCCGTTGCGCGCGAGGTTGCGGGCGAGGTTGGACCCCATCACCGCCATGCCGGTCACGCCGATGTCGGCGACGTTCGCGGGCGAAGGTTCGAAGCTGGCCATGGATGTGCTCCTTGCATCGAGTGCGGGCTGCCGGCGTGCGGCAGGACCGCGCGTCCGGGGGCGGCGCGAAACGGTCCCCGGGCATGACCCGAGGGCACCTGCGCCTGCCGTCGCGCCCATTGTAAGGACGCCGCGCGTCCGCTGCGGTGCCGTGCCAGGGCTTGCCGTGACCGGCGGCACGCGCCGCGCCGACCTCCGTCGGCCCCTCCGACCGACGAACGAGGGGCGACGATCACGCGGCCACCCGGTAGCGTCGTGCCTGCACGACGAGACCGGACGACCCCGGACGACCCTGGACGACGACCCCTGACCCCCACATCGCGGACAGCTATCGGCCACCGGTCGGCCCCGCAGCACCGAGGAGAAGCACCGCCATGAGCAGCATCCCCCCGTACCCCGGCAGCGACAGCGCCGGCCGCCCCGAGGACGGCAGCAGCGCGAACCCGGGCGCCTGGAGCGCCCCGCAGCAGGCGCAGGGCTCCCCCGCGCAGTACGGCCAGGCCTCGCCTTACGACCAGCCCGGTCAGCAGGATCAGCAGGACCAGCCCGGTCAGAAGTTCCCGGCGGGCCCGCAGACGCAGCCCGCCGCCGCGTCCGGCCCCGCCCCGGGCACCGACCTGGGGTCTGATCTCGGCTCCTCGGTCAGCTGGATGTGGTCGGCGTTCGCGCGCAACGTCGCCGCGTTCCTCGTGCCGGCGATCATCTGGTCCGTGGCGGTGTTCGTCATCGTCGGCGTCGCGGTGACGATCGCGATCATCGTGATGGTCGGGATGATGCAGGACGCCCCGACCTCCTCCGACGAAGTGCCGGCGGGGGCGCTGGTCGCCCTGTACGGCATCACCCTCGCGTCCGTTCCCTTCGCGTGGATCATCGCGCTGCTCTGGCAGTCGGGCGCCGTGCGGGCGGCGGAGACCGTCCGCACCGGGGGCAGGCCCGTCCTCGGCGGGTCCTTCGTCGGCCCCGGCCGCGTCATCCTCACCGCTCTGCTGGTCGGGATCATGGTCGGGATCGGCACGCTCATCCTGGTGATCCCCGGCCTGGTCCTCGGCGTGTTCAGCTTCTACGCGCTCCCTGCAGCCGCGCGCGGCGCGAGCCCCGTGCAGGCGATCAAGGAGAGCTTCTCGCTGGTGAAGAACAACTTCGGGCTGACCGTGCTCGCCTACGTGATCACGATGGCGGCCTCGAGCATCGCCGGCTCGATCGTCATCGGCTCGATCCTCCTGCTCCCGCTGCTCGTGCTCTTCCAGTTCGGCCTCTACGAGCGCGTGAACGGCCGTCGGCTCACGGAGCCGGTGCGGGCATGACGGCCCAGCCCCCTCCCCCGCAGGATCCGGGTCCGCAGAATCCGGGCCCTCCATACCCGCAGCACCCGCAGACACAGGGCGGGTCGGCGCCGCGCGGCGACCTCGGCGCCGACCTCGGCGCGGCGCTGACGTTCATGGGCACCGGCGTCGTGCGGAACTGGCGCTCGCTGGTGCTCCCCGCCGTGATCTACGGAGCGATCGCGCTGGCGCTGGACATCCTCTCCGCCCTCGCGGGCGACGACGACTCCACGGGACTGCTCGAGCTCCAGGGCGTCGCCGACGTGGTCCCCGACTGGATCCCGATCGCGCTCGCTCCCGCACAGCTGCTGCTGGCCGTCGCATATCTCGTGATCCAGCTCCTGTGGACCGCGGGAACCCTGCGCTTCGGCGTCGACGTGCTGCGCGGGGACCGCCAGGAACCCACGCGCTACTTCGCGGGCGACGGCCGCGTCATCCTCACGATCATCATCTGCGGCGTGCTCACCGCCGTCGGCTTCGTGCTGTGCGTGATCCCGGGGCTGGTCGCCATGGTCCTGCTCCTGTTCGCGCCGGCCGCCACTGCGCGGGGCACCGAGGTCGCGATCGGCGACGGCTCCCGCGCCGCGAGCGCACGCCTGGGCACCACGATCCTCGCGTGCCTCCTGGTCATCGTCGCGTCCTCGCTCGGCACCTGGCTGAACGTGCTGGACATCGTGATCACGCCGTTCACCTCGCTGTTCCTGCTGGGCCTGTTCGAGCGGATCGAGGGACGCGCACTCCCGCGCTGAGGCACCCGAGCCGTCGGCCCGGCGGCGAGGGGCGAGGGCGAGGGGCCAAGGGCGAATCGCGAGATCCCGGCTGCTCGGCCCCGCCGCCCGAGCACGTGAGACGTCCGACGGAGCCCGCTCGGCGACCGCGCACCCGGCGTACCCTCGCTCGGGTGACCGACGGCCCTCTCATCGTCCAGAGCGACAAGTCCCTCCTGCTGGAGGTCGACCACCCCTCCGCGGCGCTCGCCCGCGCGGCGATCGCGCCCTTCGCGGAGCTCGAGCGCGCACCCGAGCACATCCACACCTACCGGATCACCGACCTGGGCCTGTGGAACGCGCGCGCCGCCGGGTACGACGCGGAGACCGTGGTCGCCGCGCTCGTGGACCATTCCCGCTACCCCGTCCCGCATTCGCTGCTCGTGGACGTCGCGGACACCATGGACCGCTACGGCCGGCTCCAGCTGCAGGCCGATCCCGCGCACGGCCTCGTCCTGCGCGCCCTGGACCGGGCCGTGCTCACCGAGGTCTCCCGCTCGAAGCGGGTCGCGGGGATGCTCGGCGCCCGCATCGACGAGGACACGATCGCCGTCCATCCCTCCGAGCGCGGCGCGCTCAAGCAGGCGCTGCTGCGACTGGGCTGGCCCGCCGAGGACCTCGCCGGGTACGTCGACGGCGAGTCCCATCCGATCTCCCTGGTCGAGGACGGCTGGACCCTGCGTCAGTACCAGCGCGAGGCCGTCGACGCCTTCGTCGAGGGCGGCAGCGGGGTCGCGGTGCTCCCCTGCGGCGCCGGCAAGACCCTCGTCGGCGCCGGGGCGATGGCCGCGATGGGCCGCACCACCCTGATCCTGGTGACCTCGACCGTCTCCGCCCGTCAGTGGAAGGCCGAGCTGCTGCGGCGCACCTCGCTCACCGAGAAGGAGATCGGCGAGTACTCGGGCGCCTCCAAGGAGATCCGCCCCGTCACCATCGCCACATACCAGGTGCTCACGATGAAGCGGAAGGGCGTGCATCCGCACCTCGAGCTGGTGAGCGCCCGCGACTGGGGCCTCATCGTCTACGACGAGGTGCACCTGCTGCCCGCGCCCGTGTTCCGGATGACCGCCGATCTCCAGGCCCGTCGGCGTCTGGGCCTCACGGCGACGCTCGTGCGGGAGGACGGCCGCGAGGGCGAGGTGTTCTCCCTCATCGGCCCCAAGCGCTACGACGCCCCCTGGAAGGACATCGAGGCCCAGGGCTACATCGCCCCGGCCGTGTGCACCGAGGTGCGCGTGAGCATGACCCGCGAGGAGCGCATGCTGCATGCGGGGGCCGAGGCCGACGACCGTCACCGCCTCGCCGCCGCCCATCCCGGCAAGCTCGACGTCGTCGAGCGCCTCGCCGCCCGCCACGCCGGCGAGGGGCTGCTCGTGATCGGCCAGTACCTCGACCAGCTCGAGGAGATCGCCGAGCGCCTGGACTGCGACCTCATCACCGGCAAGACCCCCGTGAAGAAGCGCCAGGAGCTCTTCGACGCCTTCCGCGAGGGCCGGATCGACCGGCTCGTGGTCTCCAAGGTCGCGAACTTCTCCATCGACCTCCCCGAGGCGAGCGTCGCCGTCCAGGTCTCCGGCGCCTTCGGCTCCCGCCAGGAGGAGGCCCAGCGGCTCGGGCGTCTGCTGCGACCCAAGGCCGACGGGCGCGAGGCGCACTTCTACACCGTGGTCACACGCGACACCCAGGACCAGGAGTTCGCCGCGCACCGCCAGCGCTTCCTCGCCGAGCAGGGCTATGCGTACTCGATCCTGGACGCCGAGGACCTTCCCGTCGGCTGACACCGCCCGGGACACCGCGGGTGACACCTCGCGCTGCGCCACGCGGGTCCGAGGCCGGGAGGGACGCGGTGACTACAGTGGAAGCTGTCCCGTGCGGCCCCGTGCCGTGCTCGTCCCCGTCTTCCCCGAGGAGCCCGCGATGACCTCCCCCGACGACTCCACCC